>JACCTS010000444.1 GCA_013812245.1 Rubrobacter sp. | reverse complement strand
TGAGTCGTAGGTACCAGTAGGTTTCGAGGGCGCGGCGTTGCGGTTCTCTGAGGAAGCGCAGGGTATCCACGAGCCCACCGTCGGACACCTCTTCGGACTGCACCTGGTACTCCAGAATCTCGGTGATGGCCGGGAACTCGTCACAGGGGTAGCCAGTATCGCGCCACTCTCTGACTTTCGATGCGAGAACCTGATGCAGGTAATCCACTTCTCCCTCTCCCCAAGCCGCCCTCTTGGCGAAACTACACCTTAAAGGTACTCCATAAATGGACTACTGCCCATCCCATGGGTGGATTGATGCCGTCCGAGATCCTGGCGCGAGAACCCCGGCGGTTTCAAGCTCATTTAAGCGCATAGAATGTCTATCGTATGCATGCTGTGGGACGGTCATCTGGATGATTTTCTCGACGGTGCCACCGGACAAATGCGATGCGGGCACGGTTCTTCGGTGAAGAGCGTATGAAATTACGGACCCAGGGTACTAAGGAAAGAGAGCCTACAGGATATCCCAGGCAACGAGGTTCTGATAGCGGAAAGGTGGCGGTCTGGATGAGCATACGGGATCAGGAACGGCGTCAACAGCAGGTCGAGCGGAGGATCGAAGAGCGAATGCGCCGGGCGGACAGGGAGGTCCGGCAGGTGATCGAACAGCGGGCCAACGCGGCCTGGCGGCGTTCGGAGCAGGTGAAGCGCAGGATCGAGCGGGGCGACGTCGAGCCCCGTCCACTGCCGGGCATGCGGGAGGACTCGCTGGAGTCCATGCCATCTATGAAATCCCTGCCTTCGATGGAGCCCATGCCCTCAATGGAGTCGGCCGATTACAAGAGCGAGGTTACGGAGGAGGAAGCCGAGGCGGGGATGATGCAGGATATGCCCCTGCACGGGATCATGCCCTACGACCCCGCAAGCGCCGAAGAAGACCTCGCCCAGCGCGTCACCGAGGAGACGGGTTCAGGCGGAGACCCGCACGCGCACAACGAGCGCAAGGCCGATGAGATCTCGCAGCAACTCACCGAAGACACCGGCGCCGGTGGAGATATGAACGAACATGCCGAGCGCAAGGTTGACCAGATGGGCCAGGAGATGTTCGAGGAATGACGCCTGAAGCAGGCGGCTAGCCGGATGAATTCCCGAGCGCCCGCAGCACCGTTTCGGCAAGATCCAGCGGATCCAGGTCCGAGCCCCGCACCGTGACCCGGCCCTCCCTTCCTCCGACCACGCCACCCGTGTCCCGGCGAAGCAGCGCCGGGGTCTGCGCCGTCACACCAACGACGCTCAACCCACCCGAGCGATAGCTCACGGAGGTCGCGCCCGCCTGGCGGGCAAGGAGCTTCACGCGCTGGAGGCCGAGGAGGTTGCGGGCAGGGTCGGGCAGCTCTCCGAAGCGGTCGGTCAGCTCTTCAGCCAGGTCGTCCACCTCGACGAGCGAGTGCAAGCCGGAAGAGCGGCGGTAGAGGTCAACACGTTCGATCTCGTCCATCACGTACTCCGGCGGCAGGTACGCGTCGAGCGGTAGCTCCATCATGACGGGACGCTCTTCCTCCCGTTCGGCTGGACGACCCCGCGCCTCCTCGACAGCTTCTTCCAGCAGACGCAGGTACATCTCGAAGCCGACGGCCGCGATGTGTCCCGACTGCTCGCCCCCGAGCAAGTTGCCGGCGCCCCGGATCTCCAGGTCCCGCATCGCTATGGCAAAGCCGCTCCCGAGTTCCGTGAAGTCCATCAGGGCTTCGAGACGTTTTTGGGATTCGACGGTCGCGCCGAGCGGGGCGAAGAGGTATGCGTATCCCTGCTCCCTGGAGCGGCCAATCCTGCCGCGAAGCTGGTAGAGCTGCGCCAGGCCCATCGCGTCGGCGCGGTCCACGATCAGGGTGTTCGCCGTCGCCACGTCCAGCCCGCTCTCGACGATGGTCGTCGTGACGAGCGCGTCGTACTCCCCGTCGAGGAAGCCACTCATCACGTCTTCGAGCGCCCGCTCAGGCATCTGCCCGTGCGCCGTCACGAACCGCACTCCCGGCACGAGGGAGCGCAGCCTCTCCGTGACCTCATCTATCGTTTCGACCCGGTTGTGGACGAAGAAGATCTGACCGTTCCGGCTCGTCTCCCTTTCGATGGCCCGTTTGACCATGTCCTCCTCGTACGGGCCGACGTGGGTGAGGATGCTGCGGCGTCCGGCTGGCGGAGTTTCGATCACGCTGATATCCCGCAGCGCGGCGAGGCCCATCTGCATGGTGCGTGGGATCGGGGTAGCCGTCAGGGTAAGTGCATCGACGCTCGTCTTGAACTCCCTGATGCGCTCCTTGTGGCGCACCCCGAAGCGCTGCTCCTCGTCCACCACGATCAGCCCGAGGGCCTTCGGCTTCACCTCCACGCCGAGGAGGGCGTGCGTCCCGATGAGCACGTCCACATCCCCGGAAGCGAAGTCCGCCAGGATCTTCCTGCGGTCCGCCGGGCGGGTGAAGCGCGAGAGGCTCTCGACCCTCACGGCGAACCTCCCGAGCCTCCTCTTGAAGGTCCGCTCGTGCTGCTGCACCAGGATCGTAGTAGGAGCGAGCAGCATGGTCTGCCGGCCCGCGAGCGCCGCCTTGAACGCCGCCCGCACCGCGATCTCGGTCTTACCGAAACCCACGTCGCCGCAAACGAGGCGATCCATCGGGTGCGGTCGTTGCATGTCCGCCTTCACGGCCGCGATGGCCGCCTCCTGGTCCGGGGTCTCCTGATAGGGAAACTCCTCTTCCAATTCCCGCTCCCACTCCGAGGCCTCCGGGAAGGCGAAGCCGGGCGCGGAGGCGCGCGCCGCGTGTAGCCTCAGAAGTTCCCCGGCGAGCGCCTTGACCCGGCCGCGGACCCGATCCGTGACCCGCGCCCACGTCGCGCCGCCGAGCTTGTCCAGCCGCGTGCCCTCGCCGCCGATGTACTTGTGCAGGAGCTCCATCTGCTCGTACGGCACGAACAGCGTGTCGCCGTCCCGGTAGCTGACCTGCATGTAGTCTCGCGTCGCCCCGAGGACTTCTCGCGAGACGAGCCCCTCGAAACGTCCGATCCCCTGTGTCGCGTGCACGACGAGGTCTCCGCCCTTGAGGTCCGCGAAAGACGCCAGCGCCCGGCCGGGCGTCCGCTCTCGCCCCCTTCTGCGACGCCCGAAGAGGGAATCGCGCCGCAGCACGGCGATGCCGCCATCAGGATGGGTGAAGCCCTCCTCGACCTCACCCGGAACCGCGTAGAGACCCGGCGGCAGGCCAGGGTGGGCGAGATCCGCCTCCCGAACCGTGCGGTTGATCTCCCCGAAAGCGTAGACCGTCCGCCGCGCCTCCCCCACCGACCCGCAGGCGATGAACACGGACATTCCGCCCCGGACGAACTCGTCCAGCCGCCGCGCCGCTTCCCTTAATGAGCTGGCGAAAGCCGCAATCGGTGGAGCGGAGACGACCTCTTCACTCTCGCCTCCGGTGAACTCCGCATCGGCTTCAGGTGGCTCCTGGTCATAGAGGCTCTCGACGAGCGACTCCAGGCCTTCTGACGCTCCCTCGCGCGGCTCCTCTCTCCACACTTCGAAGGTATTCGGCAGCAACTCGCGCGGGGACACAGGGTCGAGGTCGAGCAGCAGGGCGTCGAGGCCCGGCACGCGCACGCCCCGGCCTGCCTCTTCGGGAAAATTGTCGCTTCCAGTCACGAGCCTGGCGAGATCGCCCTCGCGGGCGGCGTAGACCGTTACGGTCTCCAGCTCGCGGACGACGCGCTGGGTTGCCAGAGAGACGGCCCGGACGCTTTCGATCTCATCCCCCCACCATTCCACGCGCACCGGCGAACGCCGCGTGCTCGGAAACACGTCCACGATGCCGCCGCGCACCGCAAACTCTCCCGGCCTCGCCACCCGATCCGTCCGCTCGTAACCTAAAGAGACCAACCGCTCCAACGTCGCGTCCAACTCTAGCTCGACCCCGCCGGAGAGCGCGACCGGATCGTACAGCGGCGTCCGTTCCGCGAAAGCCAGCGGCCCCGCCACCACGACACGAGCCGAACTCAGCGAATGCAGCGCCCGCTGCCGCCGTCCAACACGCGTGACCGCAGGGTCGAAGACGTCTCCGTAGGCCACGCCGCGTGACGGGAGATGCACGACCGGCTCGCCGGTGAAGCACGCCGCGTCGCGCGCGTATCGTTCCGCGTCTTCCTCGGAGGATGCCAGCAGTACGACGGGGACGCCCGCGGTCGCAGCCAGGTACGCCCGGATGCGGCGCGGGGCTTGCAAGAGCCTGGTTCGGGTCTCGTTTCTCACCTGCGGATTCTAACGTCCCCCCGCCACCGTCAAGGCAAACCGGCGCACAAATTGGACGCCAGACGAAACTCCACCTAGATCTCGGACACCGCCTTCTTGGCGCGGGGGATGGAAGGGGCGCTCATGCTGAGTTCCGTAACCCCAAGCTCCACGAGCTTGGGTATGAGCGCCGGGTCGGCTGCCGCCTCACCGCATACTCCGACCCAGATGCCCGCTTCCTGCGCCGCCCGGCAGGTCTCCTGTATGAGCTTGAGGACCGACGGATGATCCGCGCTCTGGAGACGCCGCAGGCGTTCGTTGCCCCGGTCGGCGGCCAGCGTGTACTGGACGAGGTCGTTCGTGCCGATGGAGAAGAACGAGACTTCGCCGGCGATCTCCGCGGCGCCCAGGGCGGCAGCCGGGGTCTCGACCATGATCCCGACCTCCACCGGGCCGGTCTCCACGCCCTCTTCGTCCAGTTCCCTACGGCATTCCTCGAAGATCTCTTTAGCGCGGCGCACCTCCCTTGCGTCCACGATCATAGGAAACATCATCTTCACGTTGCCGTGGGCCGCGGCCCGCAGGATCGCCCGTAGCTGAGGCTTGAAGAGATCCGGCGTGTCCAGGCACATCCTGATGCCCCGCCAGCCCAGGAAAGGGTTCTCCTCCTCGGGCTGGTCCACACCGGGCAGGTTCTTGTCCCCTCCCACGTCCAGCGTTCGGATGATGACCGGCTTCACACCGAAGATTTCGGCCACTTTGCGGTAGACCTGGTACTGCTCCTCCTCGGACGGCAATTCGGGACGCTCCATGAAGAGAAACTCGGTGCGGAAGAGCCCCACGCCTTCGGCCCCCCACGACAGCGCGTCTTCCGCCTCTTCCGCCGAACCCAGGTTGGCTGAGACCTCGATGCGCCGTCCTTCGCCCGTGCGCGCCTCCGTGTGCCGGTACTCTTCGAGGGCGGACCTTTCCTGTTCCATCCGCTGCTGTTTGCGCCCGAACTCGGCGACCGTCTCGGGATCAGGGTCCGCGACCGCGTATCCTTCGCCGCCTTCCACGGCCGCCGTCACTGCCCCGAACGCCTCCTCCAGTTTCGGGCCAACACCCACCACGGCCGGTATGCCCATCGAGCGGGCCATGATGGAAACGTGCGAGGTCGCGGAACCCTCTGCGGTTACGAACGCCAGGGCGATCCCCTTCGGTATGCGGGCCGTGTCGGACGGGGCCAAGCTACGGGCGAGAATGACCGAGGGCGTGTCCAGCGTCGCCAGCCCGGAGGCTCCGTGTCCCATCAGCTCGGCGGCGATCTGGGAAGCAACGTCGCGCACGTCGTCGGCCCGCGCGGCCATGTACTCGTCCTCCATCCCGGCGAAGATGGCGGCGAACTCCTCGCCCACGGAGATCACGGCGGCCTCCGGGCTCTCCAGGTTCCTCACCCGCTCCTCGACGCCGGAGTAGAGTTCCGGGTCTTCAGCCAGTTCGGCGTGCGCCTCGAAGATGGCCGCCTCGTCTTCGTTGCCCGCATCCCCGAGGCGTTTCCGGGTCTCCCCGAGGCTCTTCACCACCGCCGCGGCCGCTTCCCTGAAACGTCCGATCTCACCCTCGACTTCTTCGGCGGGGATCTCCTTCCGCTCGGGTTCCAGTTCTCCGGGAGCGTGGACGAAGATCGGGCCAACCGCGACCCCTTCGGACGCCCCGACGCCCGGCAGTTTCCTGTTCGTCTCCGAGTTCACCAGGCACTCCTCTCTTTTACGGCCGCGGCTCTATCTCCCGAACCGGGGCGCCCTGACAATCCTCATCCCCACACCCTCATCATGGTAACGGCCCGGTGACCGTCCGGCTTGCTCAGATCACGGACCCGATGCTAGAGGATGGTTGAAGCTGCTGCCATCAGCGGTGTTCATGGGTGATGAGCCCCGACCTCGTAGCCGCAGTGGACGAACCACCCCATCGCGTCTCGCGCCGTGACGGCCAAGAGCGCCCGGCCGATGGCCTCAACGAGCAATCCACGGGTGCGAGCGGCGGCCTTCCTTAGAAGCGCCTTGAGCTTGCTGAACGCTTCCTCGATGGGCGAGAAGTCCGGAGAGTAGGCTGGCAGGAAGAGTAGCTCGCAGCCCCGCGCCTCCACCAGCTCACGCACCCTTTCGCCCTTGTGCGCGCCGAGGTTGTCCAGGACGACCACCTGCCCCGGCGAGAGGCTCGGCGCCAGGACCCGCTCGACGTAGGTCTCGAAGACTGCCTTTGTTGTGGAGCCGACCACCGCCATGGAAGGCCCCATCCCCTCGTGCGTCATGCTCGCGATGAGCGTGGTGTTCCGGCCGCGGTTGCGGGGCACCCGTCCGTAGACACGCTCGCCCCTGGGAGCCCGCGCCCGCAGGCGCGTCATGGAGGTGTGCGTCCCGCACTCGTCCACGAACACGAGCAAGCGCGGGTCGAACCTTCCTACCCCTTCTCGCCAGCCCTTGCGCGCCTGTTCGTCTCGCTCGGAGGCGGGAAGGGACTTTTTTTGAGCGGCAGACCGAGGCGCGAGAAGGCACGGCTGACGGTGGCCGTCGAGACCTCCATCCCTTGGGCCTCCTCGAAGAGCTCGCGGTGCTCTTGGAGGGTGAGGTCGGGGTTGGACTTCGCCTGGGCCGGCAGGGCGGCCAGCAGAGCCTCGCGCTTGCGCGGGGAAGGTCCGGGGACCGGTTCCGGATCGACGTCGCCGGTCTCGCGACGCTTCCTGAGCCAGCGCTTGACGGTGGCCGTCGACACCGAGAAGGCCTCGACGACCGCCGCGCGGGGCATCCCACGGTCGACGGCCGCCAAGACCTTGAGCCTGAGGTCCTTCGAGTACGCTTTCATGCCTGCAGTCTCTCACTGGCTCAATGACCACGCAACCCGCTGATGAGGTCTGGCATTCACCTGCATGTGACGAATGTTTCACGAACGATTCCAGTGAGTCGCGAACGCGCCTTCAGCGGTTTCGTTTTCTTCAGGCCCGTATCCTGGTCTTCCCGATACGGATTTCGGCGACGAGGGCGACGCTCAGCAGGATGATGCCGAGGCCGGCGAACGTCCCCGGTCCCACCGGCTCTCCCAGGAATACCGCGCCGAAGAACAGGCCGAAGGCCGGGATCAGGAACGTCACCGTGAGCGTCTTGGTGGGGCCGGCGCTGCGGATGAGGTAGAAGTACAGAAGGTAAGCCACCGTCGTGGAAAGCAACGCGATCGCCAGCACGGAGAACACGGCGGCCGTCGAAGGAGCCCGCTCTGGAACGGTCGCGGCGGCCAGCGGCAGGAGCGTCGCCGCGGCCCCGGACTGCTGGCCTATCGCCATCGTTAGCCCCGGCACGCCCTCGAAGGTGCGCTTCGCGTACACGCCGCCCAAGGCGTATGAAAGTGATGCGCCTAGCATGGCGCAGGCCGAGAGTAGCACAGGCCCGGTGAGCGGCAGCGGCGTCCATCCCACGAGCACGGCCACCCCGGCTACGCCGAGCACGAGCCCGGCGACCTTGCTGGCTGTCAGGGCCTCGCCGATCCAGACGGCCGCCACCCCGGCGGCGAACAGGGCCGTGGTGGAGTTGAGGATGGCCGCCAGGGAGGCGGGAAGCTCTATCTCGGCGGTGGCGATGAGGCTGAAGGGGATGGCCGAGTTCACCGTCCCGAGGATCAGGAACTGCCGCAACCTGCCATTGAATTTGGGTAGCTGGCGTACGGCGGCCGCGTAAAGGGTCAAAGCCAGAACGGCGAGCGCCACCCTGCACCCCATCAATACAAAAGGCCCCAGCTCCGGCACCGCTACCCGGATGAACAGGTAGGAGACGCCCCACAGCGCGCCGAGCAGTACGAGCGCCCCGAGTTGCCTGGCGTTCATACTACTGCGGCGCGGTGACGCACCGTCAAACCGGGGATTTCGGGATCTGTCTCAAGATCCGTTCGCGGCGGGCTCCGCCAGCACCCTGCGCTCGTGGTCCAGGAGCCTTTCTTTGAGATGGAGGCCGCCGTTGAAGCCGCCGAGCGTTCCGTCGGCCGAGATCACACGGTGGCACGGCACGACCAGCGGCAGGACGTTGGTGGCGTTGGCCCGGCCCACGGCGCGGGCTGCTCCGGGCCGGCCGAGGCTGTCGGCGATCTCACCGTAAGAACGGGTCTCGCCGTAGGGTATGCGCGTCAACTCCAGCCACACGGCTTTCTGCCACTCAGATCCCGCAAGCGCCAGCGGCACATCGAACGTCGTGCGCCGCCCGGCCGCGTACTCGGACAGCTCCCGGCGCACCGGGGCGGTTCGGGCCTCGTCCGCCTGCACGACGTATCCTTCATCCTCCAGTTCCTGCTCCATCGCCGGGCCGTGATTGCTTTCCATGAAGTGGAGGCGTATCAGGGCGCCGTCCTCGTCCACCGCGAAGGCGAGCGGCCCCGCCGGAGACTCTACCGTGTCAACGTATGCGTTCATGCTATCTCCTTTTCCCTCTTCGTCTTCCTTTCATCCACCACGCCGTCGAGGCTGCTCCACAGATGCTGCACGGCATACGACCGCCATGGCCGCCACCGCTCCGAGAGTTGCTCCAGCGATCCGGGATCATTAGGTTGCCCGAGCGTCCCTACCGCGCGTCTCACCCCGAGGTCCGTCGGCAGAAAGGCGTCGGGGTTTCCGAGCGCCCGCATGGCGATGTATGAAGCGGTCCAGGGTCCGACGCCGCGCAACGCGAGCAGCTTCCTCCTGGCTTCTTCGCGGTCGGAGCCGGGGTCCAGCACGATATCTCCACGGTCGAGGGCATGGGCCAGTTCTCGCAAAGCCTCGCGCCGAGCGGCGGGCACGGCGAGGTCTGAGGAAGCGGCCTCCGCGACGGCGGCCGGCTCCGGGAAGAGGTGTGTCAAACCCGCCTCGGGCGCAGCGAGCGGCTCGCGGAGAGGCTGTCCGTACCCGGCGACCAGGTGTCTGGCGAGGGTGCGGGCGCCGACCACGGAGACCTGCTGGCCGAGCACCGCCCTGACGGCAAGTTCCGCGCCGTCCACGCTGCCGGGTACTCGCCGCCCAGGTGAACGCCGCACGAGTGGTCCGAGGAGCGGATCATTCCCGAGGAGGTCGTCCACCGCGACCGGGTCCGCGTCGAGATCCAGGAGCCGGCGGCAACGCTGCACCGCAGAGCCCAGATCCCGCAGATCCTCAAGACCGAGAACGCACCGGACGTGATCCCCGCCATCGGAGAGCGCCGCCACGCCCGCACCGTGCGGCAGGCGCAACGTCCGCCGGTACGCCCCACCGGAGAGCGCCTCCACGCCCTCGACGGCGCGGTCTCCGAGGAAACGTAACAAGCCATTCAGATCGAAGGGCGACCTGAAAGGCAGGCGGAGTGAGATCTCCCCCGGCGCTGACCTTCCACTGCCCCGCCGTGTCTGCTGGCGCGACCGCCGCAACTCTCTCGGGGCGGAGGCGAAGACCTCGCGGAAGGTATCGTTGAACTGTCTGACGCTGGAGAAACCGGCGGCGAAAGCAACCTCGGTGATCGGCAGGTCCGTCGTCTCGATGAGCAGCCGTGCCGTGTGCGCCCGGCGCGCGCGGGCGAGGGCTATGGGTCCAGCCCCGACCTCCGCGACGAGCATCCTGTGCAGGTGACGCTCCGTGTAAGCGAGACGCCGCGCGAGCCCGGCGACGCCCTCCCGGTCCACGACCCCATCGGCGATAAGCCGCATGGCCCGTCCGGCGAGATCGGCTCGCGCGTCCCACTCTGGCGAACCGGGAACGGCGTCGGGCCGGCACCGCTTGCAGGCCCGGAAGCCTGCCCGCTGCGCCGCCGCGGCCGTCGGGTAGAAACTGGCGTTGCCCGGCTTCGGCGTCATGGCCGGACAACTCGGTCGGCAGTAGATACCGGTCGTGGATACGGCGGTGAAGAACCAGCCGTCGAAGCGGGCGTCGCGGCTCTTGACGGCCCGATAGCAGTGTTCGAAATCTTTGATCATGCTCGTGATTCTAGACCGCCTCGTTCAGATTACTGGCAGAAATCGGACTTCGACGTGGAAGGATATTTCGCTGTTTTTTGGTCATCCGATCACGGTCCGCAGGATCAGGACCGCGCCGACCCCGGTCAGCATGGACGCCAGCAGGTTACCGGTCTTGAGGGCGACGGCAACGACGGCCAGCGCGGCCAACGCTTCGACGAGACCGCCAGAGACCACGACGGGAGCGACGAGGGAGACCAGGATCGCGCCCGGAATGTACCCCAGCCATGCCTCCACACGCCCCGACAGAGGAAGCCGGCTCGCCAGCCACAGGCCGCCCACGCGCGTGGCGTAGGTGGCGAGCGTCATGAGCAGGATGGCGATAATGGTCTGCCACTCAGGCCGCACGGCGCGCCACCCCCGCGAGGCTTCCCGCCAGGCCACCGAGCAGGATGTACCACTGTCCCGGCAACCACCTCTCGGCCGCCACCGCGACGGCCGCGGCCAATATCCAGGGGAGAAGGTCCCGCCTCCCCCTCCACATCCCGCACAACAAGGCCAGGAACACGGCGGTGAACGCGAAGTCAAGCCCCCAGCGAGCGGGGTCGGAGATTGCGGTGCCCAGGGAACCGCCGATCAGGGTAGATGTCGTCCACGACGCGCACATGATGAGCCCGCCGCCGATCAGGAACGCCGCATCCTGGCGCCCCTTGCCGAACTCGCCCATCGCCAACGCCCAGTTCTCGTCGGCCATGAAGAACGCCGAACCGTAGGCTTTGAGGCGTGAGAGCCCCGTAAAATACGGCGCGAGCGCAGCGCCCATGAGCAGGTGGCGCAGGTTGACGATAAGCGTCGCGAGAACGACCGTCGCCACGGGCACCGGAGAGGCCCAAAGGCCCATCACCACGAACTGCGCCGCCCCGGCGAAGACCAGCGCGCTCATCAACGTCGCCTCCCCCGCGCCGAGGCCAGCTTGCCGCGCCAGCACCCCGAAGACAAGCCCGATGGCGAATCCGCTCGCCGCGATGGGCGCGCACATCCGCGCCCCGCGCAGCGCCCCATTCAGGGTGAACGTTACGGTATCGTTCGCGGGACGGTTCTCGGTGCGGCCGGTCTTCTCCGGCACCTAGATCACCACCGAAGCCAGGCCGTACGCAAAGATCCCGATGAGCACGGTGAGGCCCAGGTTCTCGAAGCGGACGGCTACGGCGACCGTCGGAACGAGGGCGGCGCCCGTCCGGGCAAGTTCCAGCCAGAGGTCCTGCCCCGGCTCAGGGAGCACGGCCGCCACCAGCAGCGCCGCGATGACGGAAGGCCCCACGAACCCGAGCCATCCGTCCATCGCGCTCGGAGCCTCATCCACCTCATCTAGCCCCTGGTCGTCCTCTCCACGCCGCAATGCCAGCATCAGCGGTACGACGCGCGTCAGGTAGACGCCGACCCCGATCAGGGCGAAGAGAAGCGGCGAGTCAGCGTCCACGGGTCCCCCATTTCTTCAGGCAAACGCCGGTGACCGGGCCCGCCACCCCCGCGGCCAGCACGCCCCAGCTCTCCTGGCCCGCGAGGTAAAATCCGGCGGCGGCCGTGCCCGCCGCCACGACCGCGCCAACGCCGGCACGACGATTACCAGATACCCAGGACCCGGAATCCGGAGGTACGAGCGACACGAGCAGGGCCACGAAGAGGGCGGGCAAGGCGAAGGAGAGGGCTGGAGCAACCACGGGCACCTTCTGGACAATGGCCGCCCCGGCGATGGCCCCGGCCGCGATGCCCGACAGCCAGGGCACCCACGCTCCGGCTTCCAGCCCTACCATCCAGCCGAAGCTCGCCTGGCGTTGCCTCAACCGGCCGAGCGCGACGGCGAAGACTTCATCGGTGAGACCGTAGGCCACTACACCCACCCGCCATCCCCTGACGCTCCGCAGCGACGGGGCGAGGGCCGGGCCGTATAGCACGTGGCGGAGGCTCAACAAGAGGGCGGAGACGCCGGCCACGAGGGCCGGTGCGCCGGAGGAGATCAAACCGACCAACGCGAACTGGCTGGCGCCGGAGTATACGGTGGCTGCCATGAACACAGCCTCGAAGACGCTCAAACCGGCCTGCCGCGCGGCCACCCCGAACGCGACCGCCGCCGGCAGATATCCGGCCGTTACGGACGCCGCTGCCCGCAGACCTGCCAGCACCCCGCGATGTGCCTGCTCCCCGATACTACTAGCCCCCGAAAGCCCGCATGCCGGTGACGTACCGGGCGACCAGCCGGAAGAGCTTCCCGCGCCACCGCCTCATAGAGTGACCTCTGTCTTTCGGGGAAGATTCCGCCACGTCCAGCCGCCAGCCGGTGGCCCACCGACGGTATCCGGCCTCCCGAAGGTAACTCGTGTGCCGGTCGGAGATTGCGCGTATCTCCCTGACGCACACCTCGCGTGCAAGATGCTGAACCCCGGCATACAGGGCCACCGCAAACCCGCGCTCCCCGACCCACGGGTCGACGACGAGACGCCCGAGCAACATCCGCTTCGGCTCCGTCCGGTAGGACAATGCAGCGAGAACCACACCATCCCGCTCGGCCACCACAAACCGCTCCTCGAAAGCCACCCACCGCGGCATCCCGTTCAGCTCCAGAAGCTCCGCGATCCGCCCGTCGTCAGCGTGCAAACCCCACCGGACCTTGACGGCGTCATCCTGCCCACCGACGGCCTCCAACCGGCGTGCTGCGGACCGTCTCGCCTCACGCAAACTCCGCGCCAACCGCCGCTCTTCAGTCTCCCGCAACAACGCCTCACGATGGTCCTTCGCCAATCCGAAATCCACCAAACCGTGCATCACTCACCTCCGCCTCGACGCTCCGGTATAATTGCCATATCGATCTAGGACAATTATAAGTGTCACAGTGACATAGGACAATGGGATAATCATGGATTTACAGATAAATTCCAAGAGCCGAGTATCGGTACACGTACAGTTGGAGGAGCAGATCAAACACCTCATCCTGACGGGGAGCTTCGCGGTGGGGAGTCGGTTGCCAAGCATCCGGGCGATGGCGGGTTTCTTGCGGGTCAACCGCAACACGGTGGCACGGGTGATGTCGGACCTGGAACGTGCGGGGTACGTGGAGAGTCGGCGCGGCAGCGGGGTCTACGTGGTGGAGCCGCCGGTAGACGCCGAGTATCTGAAGCGCCAGGAAGTCGTGGAGCGCGTGATGGACCTGGCGGCGGCACAGGGCGTTCCCGTGGAGGATTTGGCGTCGGCGTTGCTGGCGCGGGCGGGCGCGGAGCCGTCGGGTAAAACTCCCATCCTGTTCGTCGAGTGTACGCCGGCGGAGTTGCACCAGTTCTCGGATGAGTTGGAGGCGCAGTTACCGGTAGAGGTCGAGAGGGTGCTGCTGGAGGATCTGGCGGAGCGTGTCTCGGACGAGGAGAGGCCGCCGTGGCGGCTCGCGGTCACGACGTTCTTCCACGTCCACGAGGTTCAGGAGATCGTGGAGCCACTCGGGGTAGAAACGGTGGCGCTGCTGGCGGAGGCAACGCTGGAGAGCTTGCGGCGCCTCACGGAGCTGCCGGAGGGCACCCCGGTCGGCGTGGTGGGATGGGGCAAGACGTGCATGGAGAACCTTTCGCGCTCCATCGAGGGCGCCGGCCTCGACCATCTGGAGTTCACCGAGGTCCAGATAGAGGAAGTGGCGAGGACACGAGAGCTGCTCGGCAAGGTGCTGGCGGTCGTGTGCTCCACCGTCACGGCGGGAAGGCTGCGTGAGATCATGGCGTCCGAGAGCGCGTCACTGGAGGGGCCCAGGGCATCAGGACCGACGGTACCGGAGATCATCGAAGAAGACCGCACCCTCGACAAGGGCGGCATGGAGATGCTCGGCCGCATGCTGCGCCGGTTGCCACGAACCGGAACCTGAAATCGAATCCAGGTGGAGGGTTCAGCGTGTCCGCGCGTCAAGGGACGGGAAATAAGAACGCGACTTCCCAGTCCCGTGGCGAGCGCAGCGGGGCGCCTCCCGACTTCCGCTCTACGGACGGGGCGAACCCTCCGCGCAGGCTGATATCAAGAATCCGACACCCACCCGGGACATGGGTGAAAGGGAAGAGAGGAGTAACTCTTCGGACGAGTGCCGGAGTGCACGTACTCTCACCCCGGCCCCCAGGATAGTCAAGCATAGTGGGCTCAAACCGTTGATAGTTGTGCCAAAGTATGTAGGAACATCTGGTGTCCGTCGGCGATGATCTCCCGGACACGCCCGTGTGCCGCTCCGCCTCCAATCCCTGCTGGTGGCCAGAACCGTAGCCGAGGGTTTCCCAATACGCACAGAGCATCTTTCGACATCTCCCAAAGTCCCGGCCCCGTACGAAGAGTCAGTTGCGGATCTGCTGCCGCTGTGGCGGGGCGTATGGCATCCGCCAAGAGTAGTCCTGTCCGAAGTCGCATCCCAACGAGCGCAGCTCTTCCAGTTTCCCCAGCGGTTTCCACGCCTTCGGCGACCACCATGAGCTTCAGCGCGTGCGCGAGGTTGATCATCGACGAGACGATAGCCGAGCCTTCGGAACTCTTGTCCACCCCCGCTATCAGCGACCGGTCAGTCTTGAGTATGCTCACCGGGATTTTCATGAGGTAGGCCAGCGAGGAGTAGCCGCTCCTGAAATCGTCCAGGGCGAGCTTCACCCCACGGTCCTTGAGCGTCCGCAGCATGACCTCGGCCGTCGCACTCTCCTCCATCATTATGCTCTCGGTGATTTCCAGGCCCAGATCTTCTGGTTGCAGGCCGCTCTCGGAGAGAGCCGTGGTGACTACCTCGACCAGGCTTGGACCCCCAGCAACCGCCCGGCCTCGTCCCGAACAGGATAGATGAAGGCGCTGAACCTGCGTGACTCCGTATCGGCCCTTACGAGCGTTGGCTCGCAGAACAACAGCGGCGTGGTCACCTCGCCGCCGTCCATGCATTCTTCCAGGTAGGGTATGAGCCCCATGGCGCACGCCTATGCTCGAAGATGTTGGACCCTATCAGAGACTGATCTTCTCCCACACTCCACAAGTTATTCCAGGCGTCGTTGAACATCAAACATCGGCCGACAGGGTCGACGACAATGGTCCCCAGCGGCGATTGCTCGATCGCCGTGCGCAGATGCACTTCGGTTAAGAACCCTTCCCATTCACGTCCCAGCATCTAGCGTTTTCACCTGTTCTTACCCTTACGAAAACATTCGAAGAGTTGCAATGGCTCCGTATTCGGTTTACCGTATGTTATGGTTGGGTATCCTCGGCCTCGTGAAAGCGACGAGAAGAGCGAGGCCATGACGCGCCAAAGAGACGTTGTGCTATTCGTGCAACCCGGCTGACTGTTCTGCGACAGGACGGAGAAGTTTCTCCGTGAGAACGGCGTGGAATTCACCGAACGCAACATCGCGGAAGACGAAGAGGCGTTCGACGAGCTAGAGCGCATGGGCACCATGACCACGCCCGTAACCGTCGTAGACAGCGAAGAGGTGATCGTGGGCTTCGACCGGGAGAGGCTTTCGCGGGCGCTCGGACTCTAGCAACGGCTCGTAATTTTGGTTCAGACTTTGTAATTCTGAGTCAAACGCGATTTATAGTGCAAGGTCGGCCTTGCACATAAATTACAAGCGACTACATAATATTGTGGTTTGTTCAGAGTCGAACTACCATTTGTAGTGCCGCACCCCGACTTTTGGTGCAAAGCCGGCGTATTCCATGCGGCCTGAGTGCCACGAGCAGTTCGGCCCGCCCTCTGGAAGCCCATCCCTTGGCCGTACCCTGCGGGATTCCGAGTACCCTGGATATCTCCACGTAGCTCAGGCCCCGCACATGGTGCAGGACGACCGCGTCGCGGTGCTCCGCCCGTATGCACAGGAGGGCAATAGAGAGCTCCTCGGCCCACTCCCCGCGCACGGCTTCGATCTCGGGGTCGTCCCCCACGCCCGGCAGGTCCGAGAGGAACTCGGGCACGGATGCCATCTCTAAAGAGGCGAGCCGCGCCCGGCGGTTGCGGGTGCTCAGGTAAGTGTTGAACGCGATTCTGTACAGCCAGGTTGGGAAGGAACTCTCACCCCGAAATCCATCGATCTTGCGCCACACCCGCACCCAGACCTCCTGGGCGGCGTCCGAACCCAAAAGCCTGAAGGCAACCCGGTACACGAGGTCCGAGTGTTCCCGAACCAACTTCGTGAAAGCCTCGGTATTTGCTCGCGGATCCGCCCGGCCTCGAGAAAACCGACCGTTATGGATACTGCCTCGCGCAGACAGCGAAGGATGAATTACTGGATGTGACCTGGCGGATACTTTGACGAACGCCTCGGCGGATTCTCTGCCTTCACAAACCCCCTGCGACATGTTGACCTCTCCCCCTTCGAAGACTGCCAAATTTACCGGGCCGTGCCCAGATCCTCCCTACCGCACCCTCAATAGCGCTCTTGGCGGCGGAGGAGCAGATAGTGCCGTGGACCGCCACAGCCCATTGCGCGTTGGTGACGTCCCGATCACTACAACAAGGTCAGGGTTTGCAGCGTCTCGTCCAGGGCAACCCGATCCGTGGGGATAAAGAGTGTCTTCGATCTCATCCAACCCACCTTCACCCGTATGTATTGTGGATCGCCTCTGCCACTGGCGAAGACCCTCTCCACTTTCCCGATCTTCTGACCCAGCGGGTCAAAGAGACGGTAGCCTGCGTAGCGCTGCGGCTCCTCGTCCCGCTCGAGGGTCTCCTGCACCTCTACCCCCGGATGGTCCAATGGCGTCCGTCCGTTCCGGCTCTGATCTCTGCTCCCACGTGCCTGCACCGACTGCCTCCCATAACGTCGCGGGGGGGGG
>JACCTS010000423.1 GCA_013812245.1 Rubrobacter sp. | reverse complement strand
CTAAACACACATATATTCGATGTCAAGCTCGCAATGCCCGGTCCTTCCTCACGCCCCTATTCGCCGAACTACCCAGAAGACGCCTTCCCGGAAGGCCGGCAAGAGGCTCTCCATTCAGCCATGCGTTGCCGGCTCACGATCCGGTCCAAAACGTCGCCCTCTCTCATCGCGCCACGAAAGGCAGCATTTTTCCTACCTCTGCCCCACGTAGATCGCGCTCACAACTCCCCCAATTCGCGGCCATCAGACGCAATGACGATGCGCCTGGCGTGATGTCTCAGACTTGACCACCTGCTCTGCGCCTGTTATATACCATCCATATGGATGGTATATGGAGGTTGAGCGATGAGTGAGACGGAGAAGATCACGATCAACATGGGGCCTGTGGACCTTGGGCAGATAGACCTTTTGGTGCGAGAGGGCTTCTACTCCAACCGCACGGACTTCATCCGAACCGCGATTCGCAACCAGATCTCCACCCACTCCGAGGTTGTCAGAGAGACGGCGGCCCGCAACACGCTGGTGCTCGGCATGCAGCACTTCAGCCGAAGCGACCTGGAGGAGGTACACGCGTCCGGAGAGCGGTTGCAGATCAAAGTCCTCGGGCTGGCGAGCATCGCCGACGACGTCTCCCCCGAGTTGGCCCTGGCGACGGTTGATTCCGTCGTCGTTCTCGGCGCCTTCCGGGCGAGCCCGGCGGTTAAACGGGCGTTGGCCGACAGGATCGAGTGAAGATCCATCCTGGAAAGACGCTGGTGTCCGGACCGGGCGCTGCGACCCGACAAGAGAAAGAGAGATCGGTATGCTGAACACGAACATGCAGGGAGGGATGGCCGAGGCCACACGCCTCACACAGGCCGGACGGCTACAGGAGGCCACGGCGCTCATCCAGCGCACCCTCGGGAACGGGACAGCGCCAGACGCATCGTCCGCCGGCTCCTGGGGTTCTTCCGCATCGCCCGGAGCCACACTCACTGCGACAGCGCCCCTGATCTCCCGTCCTGGCGGGTTGGATCCCGGATCGGTCCTCTCTCCGGCGACCGATACCGCCACCACCAGGACGCGCGCGCCACGACGGACGCCGAAGCGCAAAACGAAACAAACCTCCGCCGATTCCCTGGTCACGGGACGGTTCATATCCGGGTCGTACACCAACGAGTCCGGGACGCGCTCATACAGGCTGTACGTCCCGAGTGGGGCCGCGGGACGCTCGGGGCAATCATTGCCGCTCGTCGTCATGCTCCACGGCTGCACCCAGAACCCGGACGATTTTGCCGCGGGCACGAGCATGAACGCGCTCGCCGAGAGCGGTAAATTCTTCGTCGTCTACCCAGAGCAGTCAGGCTCCGCCAACATGCAGCGGTGCTGGAACTGGTTCCAGGCTGGGGATCAGCAACGCGACCGGGGCGAGCCATCCATCATCGCGGGCATCACGCGCGAGATACTGATCACCCATCCCGTGGACCCGCAGCGGGTCTACGTTGCCGGGATGTCGGCTGGCGGGGCGATGGCGGCGATCATGGCGGCCACCTACCCCGACCTCTACGCCGCTGTGGGCGTACATTCGGGCCTGGCCTACGGGGCGGCGCACGATATGCCTTCCGCGTTCCGGGCGATGAAACAGGGCGCGCCCGACGCCGCGCCAGGAACCCTGCATGGTCCGGGTTCCGCAAGGACGAACGACCTCACCCGGGCCGTCCCGACCATCGTCTTTCACGGGGACCGCGACAACACCGTCCATCGGCGCAACGGGGAACAGGTACTGCGCCAGTGGTCCGGGGCCGGGGCGGCCTCTGCAGCGGGCCGGGCGACGGTGCGCCAGGGCCAGGCGACCGGCGGGCGCGCTTACACCCACTCCGTCTACCTCGACGCCGACGGAAACCCGGTGGCGGAACGCTGGATCGTCCACGGCGCGGGCCACGCGTGGTCGGGCGGAGATCTACGCGGTTCCTACACCGACCCGCAAGGCCCCGACGCCTCGGCGGAGATGGTCCGTTTCTTCCTGGAGCATCCTCAGCCGAAGCCGATATTCCCCGCCGATTGACCGACGCGCTGGCCCTTCGAGATCGGTGAGGCTCATACTTCCGATCCCGTCCTCCGACCGGAAGTATGACGCGCCGCGTGTCCCGGCGTGAGATGATGTGCGCGTGCCCCGCGAACGACGCGAAAGGTGGCCCCGCATGGTCCGCAAGGTCCGGTTGATGATGGTAGTAATGTGCGTCGTCCTGATGGCTGGCGCGGCGGCCTGCTCGGACAAGGCTTCCGTCGAGGAGAAAGACGGGGAACCGGAGGCCCAGAAACCCACGCCGGTCGAGACCGTGCGCCTCGCCTACCGGGACACCGCCGACACCGGGAGCGCAAAGATCTCGATGACGATGACCGGTACCGGGCTCCGGCAGGATGGGGGATCCAACGCCCCAACGTCCTTCGAGATGACGGCCGACGGCGTGGTGGACTTCGGGAACGGCGACACGCGCATGACGATGTTGATGGAGCCGCTCGGCGAGATGAAGGTCCGCAGCGTCAGCGGCACTATCTACCAGCGCCTGCCGGAGCAGTTCACCTCCCAGATCCCCGGCTCCAGGCCCTGGATGAGCGTGGACCTGGACGCCATGATGCGCGAGCAGTACGGCGCGGGGATGTCCGGATTGGGCGCTGGGGGCCGTCCCTCGGACCAGCTAGAGTATCTTCGTAGCGTCTCCGATTCCGTCGAGCGGATCGGACAGGAACAGGTCCGAGGCGTCTCCACCGTCCACTACCGTGCCACCATGGACCTCCGGAAAGCCGCGCCGGAGGATCCCAGGACCCACCGGGCTTTTCAGGAGGCCCGCAGGCGACTCGGTACGGACACCATTCCGATCGAAGTCTGGCTCGACGGCGAGAACCGGGTGCGGCGCATGGAGATGACGGCGCCCGTCCAGAACCCCGGCGGCGAAGATGATGGCCGGATGGAGATCACACAGGAGTACTACGACTTCGGCGTGCCGGCGAAGGTCAGCCCGCCGCCCGCGAAGGATACCGCAAGCATGGAAGAGTTGATGTCCGGGATGGCGGAACACAACGACGCGCGGTAGGTTAGTCTGCGGCGAAGACGTTCCGCGCCTACCATCCGGCTACCTCAAGAGCGCGCAACGCCAGCCCGAGTCGCAAACCTGCTCCCAAATGTAACCTCGGCGCCCGGTCTTGCCCCGAAACCGCCTACTCGGGCATCGGGATGCCGAGGTGATTGTAGGTCCTGCGGGTAGCGATGCGCCCGCGGCTGGTGCGCTGGATGAGGCCGCTCTGGAGCAGGTAAGGCTCGTACACGTCCTCCACGGTGTCGCGGGCCTCCCCGAGGGCCACGGATATAGTCCCGACGCCTACGGGCCCGCCGTCGAACTTCTCGATGATGATCCCAAGGTAGTCCCGATCCGTCTTATCGAGGCCGAGGCCGTCCACGCCCTGCATCTCCAAGGCCGCGTTCGCCGTCGCCTCGTCTATCTTCCCGTCTCCGACGACCTCCGCGTAGTCCCGGACGCGCCGCAGCAGGCGGTTGGCGACGCGCGGCGTTCCCCGGCTGCGGCGGGCGAGCTGCTTCGCGCCGTCCCCGGTCATGGGGATGCCCAGTATCTTCGCGCTGCGCACCACGATCTTCTCCAGGTCCTCCGGCTCATAGTAGTCCAGCCTTTCGGTAACCCCGAAGCGATCCAGCAGGGGCTTGGTCATAAGGCCCATGCGCGTGGTCGCCCCGACGAGGGTGAAGGACGGCAGGTCCATGCGGATGGTGCGCGCAGACGGTCCCTGCCCGAGCACGATGTCCATCGCGTAGTCCTCCATCGCGGGGTAGAGGACCTCTTCGATCTGGCGGTTCATGCGGTGGATCTCGTCTATGAACAGGAAGTCACCCTCCTCCAGCGCCGTGAGGATGGCCGCCATGTCCCCCGCCCGCTCCAGGGTGGGCCCGCTCGTGGTCTGGAGGTTCACCCCCATCTCGGCGGCCAGGATGCGGCAGAGAGAGGTCTTCCCGAGCCCCGGAGGCCCCGCAAACAGGACGTGGTCCAGCGCCTCCCCCCGCTGCTTCGCCGCCTGCACGAAGATGCGCAGCTTTTCCTTGAGCTTCTTCTGCCCGACGAACTCGTCCAGATCGCGGGGCCGGAGCGTCGGCTCGTCGTCCTCGGGGAAAGGCTCAGGGTCCAGCGGATGCTCCTCCGGCGGGCCTTCCATCATGCCGCCCGGCGGTCCTGCCGCGCCGGTCAACTCCTCCCACGTCTCCTCCCGGGATGTTTCACTCCGGGACCCACGCACCGTGAAGTCGTCGAACTCTTCGCTCAACGTCTGCTCCCGATCCGGCGCAGCGCCTCCTTGATGTACTTCTCGACCGAAGGCTGCGGCGGCACCTCGTTCAGCGCCCACTCAGCCTCCTCCAGCGAGTACCCGAGCCCCGCAAGCGCCTCTCGCGCTTCCATGTAAGGCCCGCTCCCGCCACCGTCGGCGCTCGCTCCCGAAACCGTCTCAGGCGCGAAGACCGCCATGTCCTTGCCCTTCAGCTCCAGCACCAGCCGCTCGGCCGTCTTCCTGCCGAGGCCGGGCACAGAGGAGAGCTTCGGCACATCGCCCCGCGCCACCGCCTCGGAAATCTCAGGCGGCGACATCGAGGAGAGCACGGAGAGGGCCAGCTTCGGTCCGACCTTGCTTACAGCGGTCAGGGCGTCGAAGGCCGCCCGCTCGTCGCGGGTGGCGAACCCGAAAAGGAGCATCGCGTCCTCGCGCACGACGAGGCGCGTGTGGATCACGACCTCCTCCCCCATCGCGGGCAGCGCCCCGAGCGTCCCCTGCGACGCCGATGCCCTGTACCCGACCCCGCCCACGTCCAGGACGACGCCCTCCGTATCCTTCTCTACCAGTATTCCGCGCAGCCTGTGGATCATGGTGTCATTATCCGGCACGAGGGGCGATTTTTACACCCCAACCTTGCCGCCCATGCGCGAAGAAAAAGCGTGGGTGATGGCGATGGCGAGGCCGTCGGCGGCGTCGTCGGGGCGAGGAATCTCGCGCAGGTTCAAAAGCGCCCGCACCATCTCCTGCACCTGCCGCTTGTCCGCCCGGCCGTAGGAGGTGATCGCCTGCTTCACCTGAAGCGGCGTGTACTCGGCCACCTCGATCCCCGCCCGGTAAGCCGCGAGCAGCGCGATCCCCCGCGCCTGCCCCACCGTGATCGCCGTGGTCACGTTCGTGTTGAAGAAGAGTTCCTCCACCGCCACCGTCTCCGGCCGGTACCCCCGCACCAGCTCCGTCACCCCGTCGAAGAGCCGCCCCAGACGCCTCGGCATCTCCCAATCCGGCGGCGTGACGATGGCGCCGTGCTGCACGTAGCGCAGCCGGTTTCCTTCCTGCCGAACGACCCCCCACCCCATCGTCGCCGTTCCGGGATCTATGCCGAGTATCGTGTGGACGTTGCCGCCGGTCTTCGTCTCCAGCATGGGCTAAGGTTACTGCGCGAGCGCCGAGTTTGCACCAGGGTCTACATGTGGTGGGTCTGTCTCACTGGTCCACAACGAAACCCGTAGCACTGCGCCCTGATAGTATTCCCCCACGAAAGCGAGGCAGTGGGGGTCTAGCATGACGGATTACTTGCCGGAGGTCTACCGGCAGTTCGGGCGGCGTTTCCCGGGCGTCAAGGAGGCTTTCGATGCCCTGGGCGCGGCCGAGCACGAGGCCGGGCCGCTCTCGGAGAAGGAGCGCCGGCTGGTCAAGCTCGGCATAGCCGTCGGGGCGGAGTCGGAGGGAGCAGTCCGCTCGCACGTCCGCAAGCTCCTCAATGCCGGCGTATCGGAAGAGGAGATTCTGCACACTATCGTCCTCGCCCTCACGACCGTCGGCTTCCCCGCCACCAACGCGGCCCTCGGCTGGGCCGAAGAGGTTCTTGCTGGAGAAACCCGCCCGTAGACTGCTTCGGACCCGGTTGGCGCGGGGGAAGCGAAACGCCTGGACCGGCTCATGCCCCCAGATACGAGGCATCCTAACGGTTGCGTCCCCTCCGGTAGCGCATCTCGTCCAGTTCGGCGACCAGAGTTTGTCGCGGCACCCGGAAGAAGTCGAAGATCTCGTACAGTGGACGGGTAAGCTCGTCTACGAGATCGTAAAGGTTGGCGTCTATTGAGAGTGCGTCTTCGATGCCGACGGATACGATGACCTGATCCTGCTGCGACCGCCTACCGTGTGGCGTTGAGTATACAGTTGGCTGATAGTTGCTCAGCATCCGACCTTCCAAGCCAGTCCACATCATCGTCACACGCATGGATGCCCCTTCACCGGAAAATCTGTCGGCGAACCGATAGCCATGAAGAAGTACTTCTCCTACGCGCCAGATAGGCGTGAGGAAATCGAACTGCTCTCCGGGGTTTCTCGCCTGCTCCCATTCGGTAGAGTCTTCCTGGTAGCCTCTGAACAGAACGAAACTTCCGTTGGGACAAGCTTTCCAATAGTCGCTGACTGCAGGGTCCTGCATGGCTTCGGCGAGCCAAAGTTCGACGCAGCCCTCGTGTGGTCGAGGCCTAGCGCCATCTCGTTCCATAAAGATGCCAACAGGCCAGCCAGTCTCGTTACCTACAATGCGACGTAGCTCGTCACGAAAGAAAGGCAAAGAAAGGTCAGTTCTCTCGGGAGTGATGGTGTAAGCGGCCCTCCAGTAGCCGAGAGCAAATGGACCCTGGTCAATAATACCGTCGAAGCTCTGATCGTTAAGTTCCTCGAACCGCTCCTGACTATTTTCTAGCCAGCTTCTGTGGAGATCTGAAACTGGAGCTCCTTCGGTTTCAGTGGTCGCTGAATGCGGCTGCAGGATAGAACTGACCTGCTCAAGGAGGTTATTCCTGTCGTTCAGAACACAGCGACGGATGAGTTCTTGCCACTCTTGGGCTGTCTGAGGTTCTTCGCTGGTGGGACCGGGTCTTCTTATATAGATCGAATGCTGCCGTACATGCACTCGATTGGGACCGTCTCGTTTACATCGTACCGGAACAGAATGTCCTCCGGGAACGATTACTACAGGGTGATTGTTTCCCCTCGCATCTGGAGAGTGCTCGACTTGGATATGGATCTGAGGATCAGCGTAGCTGCGTACTATGCCGTTGACAGTATCCTGGTCGTAGCCACTCACAAAGTTAGCGGGTCGGAGGCTCGGGTCTCTTGTAACGTCGTCGTAGCCGATGAGCACGTAGCCACCACCATGATTTGCTAACGCCAGGATAGCCTTGACCAAGTCAGCCTTATGCTCTCCTTGGCCAAGGTCGAGCCAGTCCTTTAATTCCACCTCAAGATCTTCCCTTGGGTTATGGGTCAAAGACTCCAATCGCCGCGGTGATGAGTCCATCTCGTATTGCCCATCCTTTCGAATCGGCCCGACTTATCGAAGGCTAGCACTCTCTATGTCACTGCATAAAGATCCTGATGGTACGAAAAAGCGGTCGGCGCTTGCCGACCGCGAAGCTGAAATGCTGACTGGCCAACAGTTAGCCGGCGACCTCGGCCATGACCTCGTCGGACACGTCGAAGTTGGCGTAGACTTCCTGCACGTCGTCGTTGTCTTCGAGGGCGTCTATGAGGCGCAGGGTCTGGCGGGCGGTGCCGGCGTCTAGCTCGATGCTGTTCTGAGGCTGCATGGTGACCTCGGCGTTCTCGAAGGCGATGCCCGCTTCCTTGAGGCCCTCGCGCACGGTGGCGAAGTCCTCGGGGGTGGTGACTATCCGGTAGTCGCTCTCGGTGGTCTCTACGTCTTCCGCTCCGGCTTCGAGGGCGGCCTCCATGATCTCGTCCTCGTCCGCCTCGGAGATGGGGACCAGGATCACACCCTTCCGCTCGAACAGGTAAGCCACCGACCCGCTCGTGCCGAGCTTGCCGCCGTTCTTGGAGAACACGTAGCGCACGTCGGAGGCCGCCCGGTTGCGGTTGTCCGTCAGTACCTCCACGAGCACGGCGACGCCGCCGGGGGCGTATCCCTCGTAGGTGATCCTCTCGTACGTCTCGGCGTCGGCGCCCGCTCCCGTGCCCTTGTCTACCGCCCGCTGGATGTTGTCGTTGGGCATGTTGCCGTCTTTGGCCTTCTGCACGGCGAGTTGCAGCGCCGGGTTCATCTCCGTGTCGCCCCCGCCCTCGCGCGCGGCGACCGTTATCGCCTTGGACAGCTTGCCGAAGAGCGCCCCGCGCTTGGCGTCCGCCGCGCCCTTCTTCCTCTTGATCGTGGACCACTTGCTATGACCGCTCATGTATCCCGCACACCTCCCGCAAAAACAACTCGTGAAAACGTGGATCGTCCGTCAACTCGGGATGGAAGGCCGTGACGAGGATGTTCTCCCCCCTCGCGGCGACCACCCGCCCATCTATCTCGCTCAAAACCTCGACGCCTGGCCCCACGTCCTCGAAGAACGGCGCCCGGATGAACACCCCGGTGAACGGCTCGTCGAAGCCCTCCACGTCCAGCTCCGTCTCGAACGAATGCACCTGCCGTCCGAACCCGTTGCGCTCCACCAGCGCGTTCATCAGGCCGAGCAGCGGTTGCCGCGGACCCGTCGTGGCCGACGCCGCGAGCACCATGCCCGCGCACGTCCCCCACACCGGCCCGCCCTTGTAGAAGAAGCTGCGGATGCCGTCGAGCAACCCGGAAGAGACCATCATCTTCCCGATGGTCGTGGACTCACCGCCGGGAACGATGATCCCCGCCAGGCCCTCCAGGTCCTCCAAGATCCGCGCCTCGACGGGCTCCACGCCCAGCTTCCGCAGGATGCCGGCGTGCTCCAGAAAATCGCCCTGCAAGGCCAGGACCCCTATCTTCGGAGGTCCGTCTTCGGGCATTACCTCTGAGCGTCTGTGGCCGTTACCATCCACGCGCCGCGAGCTTCTCCCCTTCCGCGAGGTCGCCCATCTTCCGGCCGACCATCGCCTCGCCGAGGCCCCGGCTCGCCTCCGCCACGACCTTCGGGTCCTTGAAGTGCGTCGTCGCCTTGACGATGGCCCGCGCCCGGCCCGCAGGGTCGCCGCTCTTGAAGATGCCGCTCCCGACGAAGACGCCCTCAGCCCCGAGTTGCATCATCAGGGCCGCGTCCGCCGGCGTCGCTATGCCCCCGGCGGTGAACAGCACCACCGGCAGCCGCCCGTTCTCCGCGACCCAGCGCACCAGCTCGTACGGCGCCCCCAGGTTCTTGGCCTCGGACATCAGCTCCTCGGTGTCGAGGACGCCAAGCCTGCGGATACCCCCGACTATGGAGCGCATGTGCCGCACAGCCTCGACCACGTTACCGGTCCCGGCCTCGCCCTTGGAGC
>JACCTS010000547.1 GCA_013812245.1 Rubrobacter sp. | reverse complement strand
CATCGGCGAGGAGAAACTCGATGATGCGGGCGTCAAACGCTACCCGGCGAGGCGTTGGGTGGTGGAGCGTACGCTGGGCTGGCTCTCGAAATGCCGGGCCATCCTGGTGCGCTACGAGAAGAAGGCGTCCAACTACCTGGGGTTGATCAAGGTCGCCTGTATCTTGCTCTGGTATCGTCGTCAGCATCGTCTATCCCTTTTGAGATAGTTAGTAAGACGTTTGATGAGTAATCGCGGAAGACAGGGAAGGAGCCGAGAGCTTATGCTGGTACCGAACCTTCGCCCAAAGGTGGTGCCCCATAGTGGATCTCGACCCCTTCTTGGTCTCATTGTACGTCTCCGTGGACGACTGGTGGCAGGCCAGCCACTTCTCGGCCCCACGCCGCTCCGGTCGTCCCGCCCTTCTCGCCGACTCGGAGGTCCTTACCCTGGCGATACTCGCTCAGTGGCCCGCTTCCGCAGCGAGCGAGACTTCTGGCGCTTCGCCGACGCGCGCCCGCGCCCCTACTTCTCCGCCCTGTGCTCCCAGGGCCAGTTCAACCGCGGGGTGCGGGCCCTGGAGCCCGAGATGCGCGCTTTGCAACGGGCCTTCGCCGAGGGGCTCGCCGAGCCCTCGGCGGTCTACCGCGTCTTGGACACGACCCTGGTTCCGGCGATGGTGCGGGTGAGGGCGTCCCGCAAGGGGCTGTTCCGCGGGCAGGCCTCCTTCGGGAGGAGCGCGTCCAAGACCGAGTGGGTCCACGGGTTCAAGGCGGCGCTGGTGGTGGACCCGAAGGGGGTGGTGAGCGCCTTCGGCCTCGCCCCGGCGGCCTCGGACGAGCGCCCGATAGGGGAAGCCCTCATCGCCTCCGACCGCCACGAGGCTTACCTGGCCGACAAGGGCTTCACGGGGATCGAGTGGGAGCGGCGCTGGCTGGAAGACTACGGGCGCTCGTCGCGGCTACCCCGAAGAACAGGGATCGCCGGGCTTGGTCGAAGGCCGATCGCCGATGGGCCGCCGGCAAGCGCCAGATCATGGAGGGGGTGATCGGCCAGCTCAAGGACTTCTTCGGTTTGGAGCGCCACCGGGCCAAGACCCTGGGCGGGCTGCTGACCCGTCTGGCCGCCAAGATCACAGCGTACACCTGCGGCCAGCGGATGAACGAGGGGCTCGGTCGGCCGCTGCGCCACCTGGCGGATCTGTTGATATAGCTCATTACACATCAGTCGTCTTAGAGGGCTACCGGGGGGCGAGGCCCGTGCGCGTGGGCAACGCCGCCTCGGACCAGCTACAGCTCGACGTCTACGGCGAGCTCCTGGAACTCGCCTGGCTCTGGCACCGGCGCGGCAACTCCCCAGACGCCGACTACTGAGGGTTCCTCGTAGAATTGGTCGAGGCTGCCGCCCGGTTGTGGAAGGAGCCCGACCACGGGACCTGGGAGGTGCGCGGCGACAGCGAACACTTCGTGCGCTCGAAGGTTATGTGCTGGGTCGCTCTCGACCGCGGCATCAGGCTCTCCGAGGAGTGCGAGTGCTCGGCGCCCGTCGAAAGGTGGAGGGAGGTGCGCGACGAGATCCGGGGCGCCGTCGAGAGGGAGGGCTACGACGGTGAGCGCGGGACCTTCGTGCGCTCTTTCGGCAGCAAGGACCTCGACGCTGGCCTGTTGCTCCTGCCCAAGGTCGGCTTCGTGGACTACGACGACGCGCGCATGGTCCGCACCGCCGACGCCATCCGCGAAGAGCTCGACGACGAGGGCCTCACCAAGCGGTACCTTGGTGGCCGGGAGGGTGCGTTCATAGCCTGCTCTTTCTGGCTCGCCGAATGCCTGGCCCGTCAGGGGCGGACAGAAGAGGCGCACAAAGTTTTCGACCGGGCCGCCTCCACCTCCAACGATCTCGGGTTGTCCTCCGAGGAGTACGATACGCAGGCCGGTGAGATGCTGGGAAACTTCCCGCAAGGGCTGACCCACCTCTCGCACATCTCGGCCGCGATCGCGATGGAGGAGAGCGCCCCGTCTCCCCCGGAGGAGTGACTTGGCGACCCACGCTATGCAAGGACCTCGAAGCCTGGTCGCACGGCCGTCTAGGAATCTACGCCCCAAGAAGGCCGGCTGCCTCGACGAGTGTTCGGAAGATATGGGAATACCCTGTGAGGCTAGATAATAGACACTTTCTGGCACGGTAAATTGGGAAAAGCCGGAGCAAGGAGGCGGTCTTGTCGCACGGGACGCCGTCCAGCCGGATTATCTGGCACGGTTTCGGGCGCCTACGCCACCCGTGCCCTCCTCAACGGCGTTCCCGCCGAGGACCTCGGAGCCCGACTCGGCGGGAACGCCGTGACCGCTGATCTCCACGCCCATGTGTCGCCGGAGTTGTGAGGTCGGGCGGCGCGCGCCACGGGCCCCGGCCCTTCTCTGTCCGCAGTGGGCCAGTTGTCACCAAAACTGTCACCAAGAGGCGAGAGCGGAGATCCCAGGCGGGACTTCATTGCGCGAGCGAAACCCCCGCAAACGCGGGGGTTTCGTCAAAAGTACCGGAGGTGGGACTCGAACCCACACGATCCTAAAATCACCGAATTTTGAGTCC
>JACCTS010000190.1 GCA_013812245.1 Rubrobacter sp. | reverse complement strand
CGGCCGTCGCCGAAGCCGTCGCCGGAGCCGCCCGCGAGAGCGGCATGGCCCGTCGCGTCCAGGAGCGCACCGAGACAGACCTCTCTGCCACTTCGTTCTAGATCCGGCCAACTAGATAGCCAGGGATGAGGTACGTCGCTGTGTGGTGACAACCAGACGAGTGCCGACCGGCTATATAATCCAGGTGTGAGCAGGTTCTGTCAGATCTTCGTGTGCGCCACGCCGGGCGAAGGCCGTTGCGGGGCGAAGGGCGGTGGTATCTTGCTCGATCGTTTCCGCGAGGAGGTAGAGGGGCGCGATATCCCGTCGGCGATGGTGCTGCGCAACGCCTGCACGCGGCGGCACGAGGAGGGGCCTGTCGTCTTCGTCTACCCCGACGATGTCTGGTATACGCGCGTGACCCCCGACGAGGTGCCGGAGATCGTGGAGCGACACCTCGCGCCGGAACGCGTCGAGACCTAGCTTTTCTCCACGGACGCCGCCCCGGGCTCCGGCGTCCCGAACCCGAGCCGGCCGATGGTCCTCTCCATCGCCCAGTCCGCGCCGGTCAGGAATCGGTGGCGGCGGTCCTTGAGGTAGTAGAGAAAGATGCTCCGGTAGAGGGCCTGGGCCGCCGGGCCCCGGAACTTCGCGCCGACGGCTTCGGCGACGGCGCTCTCCGGTCCGAGGCTCACCACGTAGCCCCGGTCGAAGAAGTCGAAGGGCGGGCGGTCTTCCGAAGACGCCCCGCGTAGCCTGCGGTCGAGATCGCGGGCCGCCCAGGGACCCTGCTGCACTGCCACCGAGGCTGTCGGGGGCAGTTGGCCGTGGCGGGGATCTTCGTACAGCCCCGCGTCCCCGAGGACGTAGACCTCGGGATGGTCTGGGAGCGAGAGATGCGCGTCCACCCGGACACGGCCCGACGGGTCGTGGTCGCCGGGGAGCGAACGTATGAGGGGCGGGAGATCTATCCCGGCTGCCCACACCCGCGTGCACGCCGGAAACCACTCCCCGCCAGCCCGGATGCCCGATTCGCCGGCGTCTTCGACGGTCGAGTTCAGCCGCACCTCGACGCCCAGCCGGGAGAGTTCCTCCATCGCGACCTCGTGGAAGTATGGGTCAAGCCAGCCCATCAGGCGATCCGAAGCCTCCAGCAACACGATCCGCGGCGCCTCCCGGGGTTTGCCCGCCGTGCGCTTCTTCAGATACTGGAAGAGGACGGCGATCTCCGCCGCCAGTTCAACCCCCGTCGCGCCACCGCCGACCACCGCAACGGTGAGGTCGCCCGGCTGTCCGGTGCCCCGGCTTGGACCGGTAGTCGTCCGCCACGCCGTGTTCAGGTCGGACCGGAGCCGAAGCGCATCCTCCAGGGTCCAGAAGAGTCGAAAGTGCTCTTCGAGCGCCTCCGGTGGCCGGGACGCTCTACTGCCGGCGGCCATCACCAGGTACTCGTAGCTGATGGGACCGGCTGACGTATACAGCGTCTTGCTCACCGGGTCCAGATCCTGCGCTTCCGCCTTCAGGAAGTCGCAACGGCCCCGGCACAGCGGGGCGATGGGGGAGAGCGTGCTCTCCGGGTGGAGGCGGCCGACGGCGACCTCGTGGATCAGGGGTATGAACGGGTACTCTTCCTGGCGGTCCACGAGCAAGGTCTGTCCTCGGCGCCGCAGGGTGGAGGGCAGGTTGCGCACCAGCGAGGCCCCGGCGAAACCGGCGCCCACCACCACGACGTGGGCTTTGCGCGGGGCCTGGGTCATGCTTCGGATCTCCCTCCGATTCATTAGCGACGCAGGGAGTATACCGTTGCCAGGTCATGCTCTGAGTGCGGGTCTTTACAAACTGCGCGGTGGTCCGTAGACTCTACCGGCGGCCTCCGGTGCTTCGCCGGGGACCCAGGGGATAGACAAAATGGGAACTCGTCTCACGGGGCTAGAAAGGGGCCGTAGTGGCGAATGAGGAGATGGGGGTCGCGGACATTGCTCCGGGGCTCATCGTAAGGCACACCAATCGTCGCCTGGGAGAGTTGGGGCCATGCGAGGCGTGCGAGCGTCTGGTATCGGGCAGTATTTCTTTCTCGGAGTTCGTGGATCAGGTCGGAGAAGGATACCGGAAGCTTCTGGACTTCATGATGGAGCACGACCTGCACCCCGGGCGACCCGGGGAAGTCCTCTTCTGTATAGACTGCCACGCCGAGATCCACGACCGCGACGTGCTCCGCTCCCAGCTCGAAGGCATCTACAGCTTCCACGGCCGTGGGCTCGTGGCCCAGGAGGCAGGTTAGCGGGCGGGGCCACGTGGGGTAGATAAGGTCCTTCGAAGCGTTCGCGAGGGAGGCGGTTTCATGAGCGAAGATCTGCAGAAGCGTATGATCACTATCCTGTCCACGGCGCTGGCTTCTCTGCTGGCGAGCAGGCTGGCGGACAGGTTCCTGGACGAACCCGAGGAGCGGGGCGTCAAAGACGACGTCAAGGAGGCCCTGCTCAAAGCCGGCTTCTCGCTGGCGGCGACGATCATCGCCTCTATCGTCATCCGCAACGTCGTCAGCCGGCGCTGGGGTAGCTGAACCTCGCCTGAGCCGCTGTCCGACCGCCCCGATTTCGGCTGTTGGCGCGGCGCGGGTGAGTTATCATTGCGCCCATGACTACGGTTTTGATCGTCTTGCTGCTGGTGGTCGCGCTTGTGGCCGGGGCCTCCTTCGCGCTGGGGCGTACCTCCTACGAGGTAGATAGAGCCCGCGACACAGAGTACCTGGAGCTCGAAGGAACCTGGATCCGCTACAACGTCATCGGGGCCGGGCCGCCGGTGTTGCTGGTTCACGGGTGGCTCTCCTCGTCGAGGATCTGGGAGCGGCTCGCCCAGCGTCTCGCCCAGAGGTTCACCGTATACACCCTGGACCTCAAAGGTTTCGGGGAGTCGGACAAACCGCTCTCCGGCTACGGGGTCCGCTACGGCAGCCGTCTACTGTTCGCTTTCTGCGCGCACTTCGGGCTCACCCGGACCGCCGTCATCGCCCACGACCTCGGCGGGGACATGGCCATCAAGCTCGCCGCGGATCACCCTGACGTGGTTGGGCGGCTGGTGCTCGTCTCCGTTCCGGCGGATGAGGACCAGATAGACCTGCCCACGCCGCTGTGGCTCGTGACGCTTCCGGGGGTCGGCCCCCTCTTCTACGCGCTGGGGCGGGCGATCCGGGGCCTGCGGGTGATGTGGATGCGTCCTTTCGTCCTCGACCGGGATGATCTCACCGACGAAGCTGTGGAGGACGCGGGAAGGTCCACCCCTGCGGCCGTCGCCAGGACGCTGGGCGTCACGCGGCGGGAGATCTCGCGCGAGCGGCTCGCCCGGCAAGCCCGGATCATCAAGGCCCCCGTCCTCCTCGTGGTCGGCGAGGACGATCAGATCGTGGACCCACAATGTGTGAGCGTGTGGGCCAGAACCATCGGGCAGGCCGAGATCCGGCTGATCGACGACTGCGGGCACATGCCCATGATCGAACGTCCCGGAGAGTTCAA
>JACCTS010000412.1 GCA_013812245.1 Rubrobacter sp. | reverse complement strand
CTCCAGTCTCGAAGCAGCGAGTCCGAGGATCACGGGAAAGCCGGGTAGGACAGTCGCTTTGACGACCGTTCGCCGGGTTCGCCGCACGCTCTTGATCGGGGCATGGTAGCTTGCTCTGGCGGAATCTTCCGGCGCCACTCCGGAGGCGCCTTTTTCGTGCGCCGGGAGCTGCGGAAGTCAATGAGATTCAATCGCCAGCTCGTGCAGCAGATCCGGAGGGGTCAAGACCGCAAAGCCAAGCTCCGCGAGGTCTGACTCGATGTCCAGAAAATGCCGATCGCGCGTAACGATGTAGTCGGCCCGCGACTCGAACGCAAGATCCAGCAGCCACCTGTCCTTGGGGTCCGGCACGATCCGCCAGTCGTACTTGCGAGGGTGGTAAAGGACGCCCATGATTCCTATATCCAGCGCGATCTCGAAGGTCCGAACCGGGTCTGTGATTCTGGCTTTTACCTCCTCGTAACTTAGAACCTTCGAAAGCTCCTTGTAGCCTTCGTCGCTGGCCGCGAGCCGAACACCTCCGGTCGCAACGGCCCGCAAGACCCGTGCATCAGCGGCATCTCCACGGCCAATGAGAGCACCGACCACCACCATCGTGTCCACCACGATTAGCGGAGCCGGCAAAGGTTACGAGCTACGAGGGTGCGATGAGCGGCGCTCGCCGAGGCGCTTTCGCACCTCATCCGATCCGGGAGCCGCTTCTTCAACGCCTCGCGATCCAGCCTCGCGCCGGGCCCGGCGTACGACCTTCAGGGCGAGAGCCTGCGCCTCCTTTTCGTCGAGGCCACCCGATCCCATGACCTCAAGAAGTCGCTTGCGAGCTACTTCCCTGCGTGCTTCTTCTTTTCGCTCTTCCGCGCTCATCTCGTCCAACAGTCTACAGCACATCAAAGCTCTTTGGCAGTTTCTTTGTAAGCGCCTGAGACGCTCGACCTGTCGAGAGGCGTCGCGGTGGAGCAGCGCGCCGGTGCTCGTAATCCATGATCTCCGGCAAGCGTGGGTACGCCTCTGCGTCCAGAAACCGGAAGAGCCACTCCCTGATCGGCCCTCGCTTCTCCGAACCAGGGTGGGTCGCCTCCACCAGAGGCCCGGAGTCCAGGAGGACTACGCGAGCCACCTAATCCCCTCGGAAGGGTCTACCGTGCGGTGGCCTACCGATGTCGATCTCTCTCGAACTTTTCCCACGGGATCTCACCCCTGTAGCCGGTCTCCTCTTCAGCCGCCCATTCCTCGAACAACTCGCTATAGCAGCAGCGTTCCTTTGGTCTTTAGTCCTATCCGCTTGTAGAGCCATAATTGGCGCCTCCTCTCCAGCCACCGTGTTCGCTCGCCATGCCCCGATTGAATATTCCATTGTACTGGAGCGGCGGCTGGCCGCTCCTGGCGCTTTCCGGCGGCGTGCTGGCCTACATCCTCCAGTTGCAGACGTGGGTCACCACCCTCACGACCGGCGTGACCTTCTGGGCCATACTCGGCGTGTCGGTGGCGATCATGCGGATTCAGAGCCGGGAGCAGGAAAAGGGCCAGACCCTCGAAGAGAAGTCCCGCGTGAGGTAAATGCCGGGCGCTCTCTGACTATGCCGGGGCACATTTTTAGTGCGGGGGCAGGACGGAGACTGGCAACCGATTCTCAGAGCGGTGGAACTCCGAGATCCCTGCAAATCTTGCGGGCAAGGTTGTTTGCTATCTCGGTGTGACGGGGTACTGCGGTAGTTTCGCCGGTAGCAGAGTTCTTGTAGATGCCGTGGTTGGCGCCTTCCCGCCTGAGTTCGCATCCGTGGCTTGCCAGATCTTCAGGAGTTGCCGGCGTTTCACACCTCGAGAGGCTCCCGAATAACCTCCCGGCCTTCGGTCTCCCGTTCGGCGTCCTCGCGCCTGACTTCCAGTAGCAGCCTGACGGCGTCCTGGATCATCTCGCGGGCCTCTTCCAGGGTGCGGCCCTGGCTGTGTGCGCCGGGAATCTCCGGCACGGACACTACCCACCAGCCATCCTCCATACGCTCGTAGATTGCCGTAAAGTTCTCCATCGGTTCCTGCTTCCATAAAGGTTGCTCTACACAAAACATTGTACCCTTCCGGGGACTCCTCTTTCGTGCGCCAGCGAAGGCGGGAAGAGAGGTGGGCATGGTACACACTTTATGGCTGCCGCCGCTGTTGTGGGTATCCCTCTTCGTCCTCGCACCCGACCTCCCATACAACCTCGTGCTCGCCATCATTACCGCGATCGGGCTGATCCTGCCCTACCGGAAGTTCGTTCGCCGCCCGGAGAAAGAGTCTTCCCGCGTGAAGTAAGCGACTTCGTCTACCGACGAAACAGAGAAGAGATGCAGAAAAAGCGATAGACAAGGCTCACAACGAGCTCATACATGTTGCGGCGACAACGGGGTTGCTCGGCCTCGCGGCGTACCTCTGGATCTTCGTCTCCTACTCTTCCGCAAGTCCTACCGCAGCGGCGGGTGGCCCCTTCTAGCGCTCTCGGGCGGCGTGCTGGCATACATCCTCCAGCTACAGACGTGGGTCACTACCCTTACGACCGGCGTGACCTTCCGGGCCATACTTGGCGTGTCTGTAGCCATAATGCGCCTCCAGAGCCGGGAGCAAGAGAAGCACCAGAGCGCCGAAGGGTAGCTCCCACACGAGGTAAAGTCCGGGGTGTTCACCGGAATTGCAAGGAGCGCTCTTTCGGGCGCTGGCGGGAGCGGGGATGGTTCGGCTCCGGGCGTTGGCGCTCTTGTACTCTTGTAGAATGAAGTTCGGCTACACGAGCGCGAGGAGACGGTTTCCCATGGATATACGGTATTTGACCGACGAGAACGGCGAGCGTGTCGGGGTGCTCCTGGAGATCGAGGAGTATGAGCGGCTGCGGGTCAACCCCCAATAGAAAAGCCCCCGAAGCGAAGCTGCTCGGGGGCTTTATCACATCGGCTTATTATCTGGCGCTACTTTGAGCGCCCCTTGCTCGACTTGCTCTGTTTCTTTGCGGCTTTCCTTGCTCTCACTTTACCGGCCCGATCTTTCGCGGCTTCTTTGGTCACTGGCGCTGTACTTACACCTCGCATAGCGGTCACCAGCAGCTCCTTCAACTCTCCTCCGATAGGATAAATAGTTTTACCCATTATCCGCGAATTGTCTACCTTCCCCTGGCAACAAGCTCACGATCTCCCTCGCGGGCCACATAGATTCTTCGTCTTTGAAGAGATAAAAATCGAGTCTTACGGCAAGCTGATCCTCGTAAGGTATCTCTATCCATACCTGGTCTTCCGTTTCTTCGCCGGGCTGAACGAGCGCCCTTCTTCCAAAGACATCGAAAATGTCTTCGTACTCCCAAGTTTCGCTGTCCTCTATTCGCGCGTACACTTCGAGCGCCGAAAGTTCGTGGTCGATGTCAAAGGGAACCCCGCCCTTGTTCTCTACGGCAACCACGGCCCGTATGTAGATTGTGCGGTCTCTGACCCACGCTTCACCGGCCGTCCTCGGCTGCACACGATCCTCGTGTGGCTTCTCCTTCCTGAATCTGTACAAAGCGGCAACAATGCCGCCGATGATGAACGCGCTTTGGAGTATTCCGAAAACTACCCACGTATTAGTGAGCCAGCCGGGGGCCTGGCTCGTCATTCCCTGAAGCAGCGCCAACATAGCCGCGCATTATACGCACCTCCGTCTTCGGGGGAGCGCCTTTTTCGTGCCCGCGGAGAAGGCCGGGGCGGAGCGTCATCTTGCGGCTTCGCTTCGTCTGGTACGGTATCATCGAGGCCGTGAAAACAACCTGGCGCTTCGAGCGGAGAAGGAGCGGATTTCATGGACGCGAAGTACATGGTGGACGAGAACGGCAAGCGCGTCGGCGTGTTTCTTGACATCGAGGAGTACGAGCGCCTGATCGAGGAGCTAGAGGAGTTGGAGGACATCCGCGCTTACGACGAAGCGAAGGCCGAAATAGAGCGCGGAGAAGATGAATCAGTCCCGTGGGAGCAAGCCAGGCAGGAGATCGAAGAGGAAAGGGCGCGGTTGAAGAGAGACGGGCTTGTATGAACTTACCTTCAAGCGGCGGGCGAGGAGGAATGTTGCCCGTCTACCGGAGAGCGTCTACGGGCGAATGATCCAGGCCATAGACGAGCTTGCCGAAAATCCGCGTCCTCGCAATAGCCGCAAGCTACGAGGTAAGGAAGGCTGGCGAATCAGGATAGGCGACTACCGCGCAATCTACGAGATAGACGACGAAGCGCGGGAAGTGCTCGTCTTGGACATCGGACACCGCAGGGACATCTACCGCTGATCCACGGACGGAACGCTGCTCTCTCATGAGACACGCGTGACCTTCCGGGCCATACTTGGCGTGTCTGTAGCCATAATGCGCCTCCAGAGCAGGGAGAAGGCTGCGGATAGCTCTCCCGCTTCAGGAGAAGCTGCGGCGTATGCGGAGAGTGCCGGGAGATAGGACCGCAAAGTTGCCAGGGATTTCGGCGTGGTGGTCGTTGATCGCTCGCGAGAAGGCTTCCGCTTTGGTCGCTGGCCGCAATCCTTGAAGCCGAATCAAAACTACCCCGCCGGTGGCGCGTCCCTGGCGAAACACTATCTCCCCGAAGTCTTTGTCGGCCCGTGACAAGAACTGCGGATGTACGGTTCGCGGTCTCCAAGACGGAATCATCGGAGATGCCAGGCTCGCTTTCGGCAATGTAGGTTACCGTATGTCCCTCTTCCCTTAGCCGGTCCACGCCCTCATCGGCGAGGAAGTTCAAGCCGTGTTTTTCGTGGGGTACATTACATCAGCCCTCAGGGCTTCGGAGGCGAAGGAGATCGCGGCCAACACGGCTTCCCGGCTCAAGCGCGGATGTTCGTCCAAAATCTGCTCGATGCTCTCACCTGCGGCGAGCTTTTCCAGTATGGACTCCACCGCGATACGGGTTCCCACGACGACGGGCTTGCCCATCAGCACCGCCGGGTCAGATTGGATGAGGTCTTTTTGGGCCATCGCGTTTCCTCGCTCGTTCGTGATCTACCATCCTATTGTACTGCTGCTCGCGCCCTCGGGCGGAATGCCAGCGTACATCCTCCAGCCACAGACGTGGGTCACAACCTTCACGACCGGCGTACCTTCTGGACCATGCTCGGCGTGTACGCGGCGATCATGCGGATTCAGAGCCGGGAGGGTCTTGCACAAAAAGCCCCTCTACCATGCGACTTGTTGGTGTGTGTCTTCTCGAAACCACATCATCTAGTGCCACCATCCGAGTTTTTGTGCAAAGCCAGCCGGGAGCAAGAGAAGCACCAGACCGTCGAAGGGTAGCTCCCACACGAGGTAAAGTCCGGGGCGTTCGCCGGATATGCAAGGAGCGCTCTTTTGTGCGCTGACGGGAGCGGGGACGGTTCGGCTCCGGGCGTTGGCGCTCTTGTAGAATGAGGTTCGGCTACACGAGCCCCAGGAGGCGGTTTTTCATGGACATACGGTATTTGACAGACGAAAACGGCGAGCGCGTCGGGGTGCTTCTAGAGATCGAGGAGTACGAGCGGATGGTCGAGGAGCTAGAGGAGCTTGCAGATATCCACGCCGCTGATGAGGCCCGGCGTGAGTTGGAGAGTGGCGAGGATGAAGTGATTCCCTTTGATCAGGCCGTCCGCGAGATTCGGGAGAGCAAGGTTCGCCACGACTGATGGCCTATCGGGTTTCGATCCGGCGCAAGGCGCAGAAACAGCTTGGGAGGATACAAGAACAACACGGGGAGCGAATCATCTCCGATGCGTTCGCTCTGGAAGACAATCCCCGGCCATCAGGGAGCCGTAAGCTGCACGGCCGGGAGGAATGGCGCATTCGAGTTGGAGATTACAGGGTAATCTACAGAATAGACGACGCAGCTCAAGAAGTGCTCGTCGTGGACATCGGACACCGCAGGGACATCTACCGCTGATCCACGGACGGAACGCTGCCCTCTCATGAGACACGCGTCACCTTCTGGGCCATACTCGGCGTGTCGGTGGCGATCATGCGCCTCCAGAGCCGGGAGGGCAAACCCGAGGATCGCGGGAAAACCGGGTAGAAGAGTCACTTCGACGACCGTTCGCCGGGCCGCCGGCCGCTCTTGATCGGGGTGTGGTGGCTTGATCCGGCGGAATCTTCCGGCGCCCTCCGGGGCGCCTTGTTCGTGCGCCGGCGGAGGCAGGAAATCCGTGGTTGCGGTCGCGGTCTCCGGTGTTCTTGTAAAATGAGGTTGGTTGCCATATGTGCGAGGAGCAAGAAACAATGGCTGGTGACATAAAAGTGCCTGTTCCCTTCGAGACGCTTTTGGGTTCTATTGCGGAGTTGAGCCTGGAGGATAAGGTTCTGCTCCGAGAGTCCCTGGACGAGCAGATCGAAGCTGTTGCCGAAGAGAATTCGGAGACCGAGATCGAGGTCCGGGAAGCTCGCAACGCCTACGAGCACGGAGACTACGTGAGCGTCGAAGACTACCTCACCCGGCGGCAAAGGGGAGGATAGCTCTCCTCTCCCGGCTACCGGGTTGTGATACCGAGGCCCGTGGAAAAACAGCTCGACCGTCTGCCGGGCAACGTCAACAAGCGCGTGCTGGATCGGGTAGTGGCGCTCGGAAGCGCCCCTCGCCCTCGTGGATGCGTCAAGTTGAAGGGAAAAGAAAACGAGTACCGGATACGCATTGGAGACTACCGGGTGCGCTATGAGGTGCGCGACCAGGAACAGACAGTGCTGCTTCCCTACTGCAAACACAGAAGAGACGTTTATAGAGAGCCGTAGCAGAATCGTTCTCAGGGGCGCCTTTTTGTGCGCTGGCGGGGCCGTGGGTCGGGAGCATTTGACTGATAGCGGGAAATTCTTCGTTGGTTTAGAATCGGGGGCGCGATGATCGGTGAGTACATCAGAGCAGCCATGAAAGAGGCGAGGTACGAGATCCTCGAAGACAGCAGCTTCTACGGAGAGATAGAAGCCCTCAAGGGTGTGTGGGCGAATGCCGATACCCTGGAAGAGACTCGGGAAGAACTCGAAGAGGTCCTCGAGGAATGGATAGTGCTCAGACTTTCCAGAAGCCTACCGATACCCGCTATCGGGGGCGCCACGCTTTCTGCTCCCTCCGTAGCCTGACGCCACTATGCCTGCCTTCGGTCCCGTAAGCAGAAGGGACCTGATCCGGCACCTGAAGACTCTGGGGTTCGAGGGACCTTATCAGGGGAAGCGGCACGACTTCATGGTCAAGGGCGATCTGACGCCGAGAATCCCCAACCCTCACCGGGGCGATATAAGCAGAGACCTGCTGGACCGCATTCTCAAGCAAGCCGGTGTGTCGAAAGAGGAGTGGCGCAGACTCTAAAAAGCGGGAAAGGATCGCTCCTTGTACCTCCGGGAGAGCCTTTTCGCGCCGGGCGAAGCCCAGGCCGGAGCGGTTCGGCTCCGGGCGTCGGCGCTCTTGTAGAATAAGGTTCGGCTACGCGAGCGCGAGAGGACAGTTTCTCATGGATGTACGGTATTTGACCGACGAGAACGGCGTGCGGGTCGGGGTGCTTCTGGAGATCAAGGAGTATGAGCGGATGGTCGAGGAGCTAGAGGAGCTTGCGGACATCAGAGCCTACGACGAGGTGGAGACGGCTATTGAAAGAGGAGAGGACAATCCGTCACCTCTCAAGAAGGCCCTGCCCCGGATAGAACGGGAGCGCGAGGAGCTGAGGAGGAAAGGGGTTGTATGAAGTCATACTCTCCAACAGGGCTGAGAAACGGCTGTCCCGCCTTCCAGGCGGTGAATATGAGCGCGTCCTTCGAGCGGTGATGAACCTTGCCGAAGATCCGCGTCCCAGGAACTGCCAGAAGCTTCGAGGCCGGGAAGGATGGCGAATCAGAATAGGCGACTACCGGACAATCTACAAGGTGGATGACGACAGGCGGGAAGTGCTCGTCGTGGACATCGGACACCGCAGGGACATCTACCGCTGATCCACGGACGGAACGCTGCCCTCTCATGAGACACGCGTGACCTTCCGGGCCGTACTCGGTGTGTCGGTAGCGATCACGCGGATTCAGGCCACCGCCGAAGAGTCGGCCCCTCGTGCGCTGGCGAAGCCCAGACGGGGCCGCTTGTGTCCGATGCAGGACCTTCAACTCCCTTCTTTGATGGCCTATCATTGATGCGTGGGCCGTCGTAGGAAACTGCTGGAGCGAATCCTTGGCGGGCGGTCGGACGCTAACATCTCGTTCGCCAGACCCGGATATTGCTTGAATCGCTTGGGTTCTCGGAGAGTGTGAGAGGAAGCCACCATAAGTTCGTCCGGGAGGGCGTCGAGGAGTTGATCAATCTTCAGGAAGTCGGAGGCAAGTGCAAACCTTATCAGGTCAGGCAAGTGCGTAACGTTCTCCTGAAGTACAATCTCGAGAAGGAGTTATGATGGACCGGCTCAAGTACGAGATCGACATATTCTGGAGTGAGGAAGACGGCGGTTACATCGCCGACGTTCCCGACCTCAAGTATTGTTCGGCTTGGGGCGAAACTTACGAGGAAGCTCTACGGGAGGTTCGGGTTGCGATGGATCTGCACCTCGAAGTTCTCGAACAGAGCGGGCGCCCCATACCCCAGCCGAGAGCTCGCCAAGCCTCCTGAATTCCAAAAGCGTCTCTCCGGGAGACGCCTTGTCGTGCGCTGGCAGGAGCGCAGCGGAGATGGAATCGGTCTTAGCGCGTCCCGATTGCGTATCCTTGGCGCGGTAGATCTCGACAGGACGAGCGGGAGTTATATATAGGCCGTCGTAGGAAACTGTTGGAGCGACTACTTCATCTACCGCAAGGAAGGTGTACCGGGCCGGATCAACATCCAACCCCAGGGCGCAAAATGCAAGCCCTACCAGGTGCGTCAGATCCGCAGGGCGCTGATAGACTACGACCTCAAACTTTAGGAAGCAAGAGCATGGCGGAGTCGAAGGAGCCCAGGTACGAGATAGACATTTTCTGATCCGAAGATGACGAAGCTTATGTTGCGGTCGTTCCGGATCTTCCCTACTGCTCTGCCTGGGGCGAGACCTACGAAGAGGCGTTCGCCCAGGTCAGGGTGGCGATCAGAGGCCATCTCAAAGTAGCCGAGAAATACGGTGACCCTATCCCCGAACTGAAGTCCCGCCAGATGTCATAATCTTCCGACCGTCTGCCAACATCGTGCTACCGGGTTCAAACAAACTTCGAGCGTCTCTCCAGAAACGCCCTTTTCGTACGCTGGCGGGAGTCAACTGAAAATCAGCAACCAGTTTCTCAGGGCGGTGGGATTCCGAGATCTTTGCAAATCTTGCGGGCAAGGTCGTTTGCTATCTCCGTGTGCCGGGGAACCGGCGCGGTTTCGCCGGTTGCAGGGTTCTTGTAGATGCTGTGGTTGGAGCCTTCCCCGCCGTAGCTCGCAGCCGTGATTTGCCAGGTGCTTCAGGGATTGCCGGCGTTTCACACCTCGAGGGTTTCCCGTATAACCTCTCGTTCCTCGGTTTCCCGTTCAGCATCCTCGCGCCGTACCTCCAGAAGCAGTCTAACCGCGTCCTGGATCATCTCACGAGCCTCTTCGAGGGTGCGGCCCTAGGCTGTGCGCGCCGGGTATCTCCGGCACGGATACTACCCACCAGCCATCCTCCGTGTGCTCGTAGATCGCAGTGAAGTTTTGCATGCTCGATCTCCGTGGTTCGCAAGGGACTTGTCTTCGTGGATCATTGTACCGTAGCCGGGAATGACCGCCGTTAGCTCCGCTGGCCGGGATCCGGCGTGGTCAGCGGGCATCGTTGCGGGGACGACAGCCGTGAGGGTGCGGCCAGGATCACTAGATCAAGCCGTATGCAGCCATACTATAGACTTACGCCCGATTAAACGGAAAAGCCGAGACTCCAGACCCTGGAGGTGTTTGCGTGGAGACGTTGAAGAGCCCGCTGGAGCAGAAGGTGCTCCTCGAAAATGTCAGTTGGGAAACCTACGAGCGGCTACTGGCCGAGCGTGAGGAACGCCGGAAGCCTCGTTTCTTCTACGACCAGGGGGTTCTCGAGATCGTGAGCCCATCCACCGAGCACGAGGCCCTCAGTCGTACGGTTGCACTGCTGGTTCAGTTGCTGACCGCCGAGCTGGGGATCGACCTTTTTAGCGCGGGCTCGACGACCTTCAGACGCGAGGATCTGGAGCGTGGCTTCGAACCCGACGAGAGCTTCTACTTCGCGGAGAACGCCGGGCGCTTGCGGGGCAAAGGTGACATAGACCTCTCGATAGACCCGCCTCCCGACCTCGTCGTGGAGATAGACGTGACGAGCCCCTCCCTGAACAAGCTACCGATGTACGCCCGTCTGGGTGTCTCCGAGATCTGGCGCCTCGCCGAAGGGAGGGCGGAGATTCTGCTGAAAGCAAACGGAGATTACGAGGCTTCGCTCGTGAAGGGCAGCGGGGTCTTGCCGTCTGTTACGAGCGAGGCGCTCGGGCGCCTGGTCGAGGAGGGCTTGACGCTGGAGCACCCGGTGTGGGTGCGGAGGATACGTGAGTGGGCTCGTAGCAACCGTTGACGGCCACTCGTGGGAGGGTTAGACCTGATGCGAACCCTTATCAGCGGGCGCCGTGACCGTATATGACGGCCGTGAGGGTGCGGGCCAGGATCACGAGGTCGAGCCACACAGACCAGTTGCGGACGTAGTAGGCGTCGAGGGTAACGCGCTCTTCGTAGCTTGTGTCGTTGCGCCCGCTGACCTGCCAGAGTCCGCTTATGCCAGGCGTGACGCGCAGGTACAGGTCGTACATGGCGTCGTAGCGTGGGATCTCCGCCTCCACTATGGGTCGTGGCCCGACCAGGCTCATCTCGCCCCACAGCACGTTCCAGAGCTGGGGAAGCTCGTCGAGGCTGGTCCGGCGTAGAAAACGTCCGATGCTGGTGATGCGGGGATCTTCGCGCAGCTTCTGGTCATGTTCCCACTCGGCCCACAACACGGGGTCATCCTGCAGATATTCGTCCAGCGCTTTCTCAGCGTCGAGGCACATCGTGCGGAACTTCCAGCAGCGGAAGGTCTCCCCGCCGGTCCCCTGGCGGTGCTGGCCGTAGAACGCTGGTCCTGGCGAGTCCAGCTTCACGAGTACGGCCAGGGCCAGCAGCAGTGGGCTGATGACCAGTCCTCCGGCAACCGCGCCGAAGAGGTCGAGCGAGCGCTTGGCGCGGCGGGAGGAGGGGTTGAGCAAATTCTGTTTGATCTCCACGCCGAACACACCAGCCAGGTCGCGGGCTACGACCGTGGAGTTGGTCACCTCACCAAGCTCCGGTACCACCACCACCCGCCGGAACAGGAGTCCCGCCCAGTCTATGATCTCGCCGAGCCGGGAGCGGCTTGCGGGCGGCATGGCGACGATGGCCGTGTCAATACCGTACAGCAGAGATATTCCTCCTGCGTCTTCGAGGGTTCCGCCATAGGACACGCCGTGTACGTTCGCACCAGCCGGAGCCCGGTCGTCGAAGACGGCCGCCGGGACGAAACCCAGTCCCCGTTCCTTGAGTAGGGCCGCAACCACGCGCTCTCCGGTCTCGCCCACGCCCAGGATGACGACGGGCTTGCCCCACAAGCCAAGCCTCATGATGCCGCGCCGGACGAAGTGGCGCACGAGCGGCGCGAGCAGCGCCAGACCCGCGAAGCCTCCGAACACGAGAAGACGCGAGAGGAGGTCCCCGACGTGAAGCGCCACCGCGAAGACGATAGTTACGGCGAGGGCAGAGGCAACGGCGTACGTCTGGCGGCGCAGTTCCTCGGGGGCGTGGAACCCATAGCCCGGATACAACCCCATCAGGGCGCGCAGCCCGATCCAGATCATGATGTTCGGCAGGATGCTGAAAGCGGCGACGCCGGAGATCTCGGTTCGTCCCCAGATGGACTGGACCACGGAAGCCCCCTGCCACACCAGAGCCGCGAGCAGCACATCCGAGAGTATGAGCAACAGAATTACCAGGCGTTGCCGCCGGTCCTGCGCCCGCTTCCCGCGCGGAACACCGGGCAGGACCGGGTATTCTTCCTGCTTGGTCTGGGCCTGCCGTTCGGCGGTGTTTCTCACGTACCCTCGATCCCGAGCGATCTTCCTGTTGTCGTTATGCCCCGGATCACGCCCGCTAGACGCCGCGCCGGATTCTTTCCGGGCGCTACTCAAGGTTCTCTCCGCGCCGGAACCGGCCCCATAGCTCCTCCAGGGCGGCTTCGAACTCCCGTGAGAACCTTTCGCGCCCGAAGCGTTCGGCGTTCCGGTGGCAGGCGGCTGGGCTGAGCCCGCCGTCAAGCTCCTCGAACCGCTCCACGGCGGAGATGAGCGCCTCCGGCGTGGGTTCGTCGAAGAAAAGTCCCGTCGCGCCGGGTTCGGGGTAGGGGATCACGGTTTCCAGCACGCCACCCTTGCCGAAGGCGATGACCGGGCATCCGGCGGCCTGGGCTTCGATGGGCGCTATCCCGAAGTCCTCCTCGGCGGCGAACACGAAAGCCCGCGCCCGCTGCAGGTAATCTGCGACGACCTCGTCCGGCTGATGGCCGAGCACCTTCACGTACGGGCCGGCGGTGCGCCGCACCCTCTCCAGATCCGGGCCGCCACCGATCATGACGAGTGGTTTCTCCATCCGGGTGAAGGCTTCAGAGATCATGGGCATTCGCTTGTACGGGACCATGCGGGAGACAGCGACGTAGAAGGCCTCTCGCGGAAGGTCGGCCCTGTATCGCTTCACATCCACCGGCGGGTACACGACGCGGGCCGGGCGTCGGTACGCCTTGCCGATGCGCCGCGCCACGTAGCGCGAGTTGGCGAGGAAGGCGTCCACGCGATCCGAGGCCGCGTGGTCCCACAACCGGAGGTAGTGGAGCGCCAGCCGGGCGGCGACTCCCTTCATGCCCCGGCTCATTCCGCTCTCCTCCAGGTAGTCCAGGTAGAGGTCCCAGGCGTAGCGCATCGGGGTGTGGACGTAGCTTACGTGGAGCTGGTCCGCGCGGGTGAGAACGCCCTTTGCGACAGCGTGGCTGGAGGAGATCACCAAGTCGTAGTCGCGAAGGTCGAACTGCTCGACGGCGAGCGGCATGATCGGGAGGTACGTCCTGTACCGTTTCTTCGCCCCGGGCAAAGACTGCACGAAAGAGGTATGGACGGGAACGCCTTCCAGCGGCGTGCCGCTCATCTCGTCCGGATCGTGGACCGTGGCGAACAGGTCGGTGCCGGGGAAAGTACGCAGGATCTCCACGACCACGTCCTCGCTTCCCGAGTACGGTCCCAGCCACTCGTGAACCACCGCCACCCGAGCTTCTGAGATCGAAGGCAGGTCCACTTTGTTCGCTCTACCGGCCAGATCCATCTCCCCGCATCCCATTCCATGCGTTCATCCGGCCCCAGTCTATCCGAGGACGTGCGGGAAGAACTGTCCTCGTCATCGTTGCTTTCTCGCGCCGAGCATCTCTTCGTACAGTTTCACGTGCCTTTCGGCGATACCCGGCCAGGAGAAATTTCCCCCGTATCGTCGCGCTCCCCACGACAATTCGTCGGCAAGCGTGGAATCCGAGAGGATCTTCCCTGCTCTCTCGAAGGCGGATTCTGGTGACCCTGCGAACGCTACGATATGCTCATCCTCCGCGATGTCCTTCGGGGTTGCCGGACCTCTCATGGTGATCACGGGCGCGCCGTTGACGAGCGCGGCCACCAGCGAGCCACGCCGCAACGAAGCCCCATCGGGGAAGGGCAGATACACCGCACCGGCCCTCGCCAGCCGGTCGGCAACTTCCCAGTCCGGCAACCCCGGAAGCCACTCGATGGAGAGATGGTGGGAGGCGTTACGTAGTCCTTCGGCGTAAGCGAGGCGGCGCGGCTGGGTCTGCCCGATCACCGTGAACCTCCACGATGCACCCGCTTTCTGTGCCAGTTCGGCCAGCCTCAAGAAATCCTCCAGCCCCTTGTTCGGGGCGATGAGCCCGAAGTACACGATGCTCCGGTCCCTGGTATGGGTTGCGGCGGCCGGTACGTTGCTGCCGACCGGGATCACCGACAGCCGGTCCCGAACCGGAGGGTACATGCGCGACATGAAGTTCGCCTCAAAGCGCGTGGTGGAGATCACGCGATCCGCGAGCATTAGGAAAGGATAGAGAGAGACCTTCCTCAACACGTGTGCGATGCTCGCCTCATGGATGGTGACGGCGAACGGTCTGCGGATTGATACGAGCATCTGGGGCAGGAGACCGGCTCCATACTCCACGGTCGGGTACTGAAGATGCACGAGGTCTGGGTTGACGGCCCGGATCTCCCTTGCCACCTCCCGAACGTGCAGCGGGGTCCAGCCGTCCACACGTGCTCTGATCCGTACTCCGCTCTGCACGGCGGTAACCGGCCCTGAGGTGGTCAGCACCTCGACATCCAGTCCCTCATCCGACAGCGCCCCCGTGAGTCTGCCTGTATAGTCTCCCACGCCGCAAACGTGCGGCGGCAGCGTCCCCGAGACCAGAAGAACCTTCACCGCGACTGACGCTCCACTCACCCCGCAGATCTCTGTCCGACGCCCTTCTGGGAGCGTCATGCGAGCCGCCAACCGGCAAATGCCCCCCGCGCCACAGCCCACGCTCGCGCCCAGTTCCTATGCAGAACGCGCTTTGCGAAGCGCCCTCCCACCCCAATAAGAATAGGTACTATTGGAAGTGGGGAGTGCTTCTTGAAGAACCGTACAGCCGAGGCGTTAAAGTTGAAATCAAGCCTCTCGCTCTTCCCCGGCACAGCGGACTCTCTGTGCCATACTGTAGACTCCGGTGCAACGGCAAGCCTCCATCCATCCTTCAGCAACCTGAAGCCATAGTCTGTATCTTCCCAATACATAAAAAAGCCATCGTCGAGGAGCCCAACGCGCTCGATGGCTGCGCGCCGGATCAGCAGGCTCGCACCCATGATATAGTGGAGATGGCGGCGCAATGTCTCATCCGGCGTCGGCGAGGTGAACCAGCGTGACATCCCAAGCCACGGACGCACCCATCCCCCTCCGTAGCACTGCATCCTGTCCGGTTCATCCATGTAGCGGAGCACAGAACCAACAGCTCCAACCTTCCCGTCCTCGCGCATCTCTTCTACCATAGCGGTCAGCGTATGTGGCTCGACGAACGTGTCGTTGTTTAATAGCCAGACGAAATCGGCATCTCGTCCAAGTGTGCACTCGATGCCCGCGTTGTTTCCTCCTGCGAACCCCAGGTTCGCACCCGTTTGCAAAACAGAGACGTCTGGGGAACTCTCGCATATCCTCTTCTCCGACTCATCCGTCGAGCCGTTATCCACGACGACTACCTGGTAGTTCGGGTAGGCAAGCCTTGCCAGGGAATCCAGACAATCGAGAGTGTCGCGCCAGCCGTTCCAGTTGAGCACGACTATGGCAACGGTAGGAGCAGGTTGCTCATTCATCTTTGACCGCTACCACTACCAATTCCTCGCCAGTATTCGGGAATCTATGCAAAGCGAGCGACATGAAACACAGATAAATAGATCCAAGGATTTGACTTCTCACGGACAGAGGCTTCCGCCATGAATAGAAGCCCCTATCTCTGATCTCCCGGCTTGCGGCTAGAACCTTATCCGCTTGATGGACGCTGGTTTTCATGCTTTCGAGTTTCAAGCCTGCCATACCAACTATCCGAGACATGGTTTGTGCAGAGAACAAGCTCAGGTGCCTCGGGGGATCAAGGCTAAACCAGTTGTTTTTGAAGCGAGAATACAATCGGCTCTCGATATTCGGTGTCGTGACGACGAGCCT
>JACCTS010000408.1 GCA_013812245.1 Rubrobacter sp. | reverse complement strand
GACCAGATGGCCGACGAATATCTCTCCTCACTCATATTCCACGACGATACGCTGGGGCGGCCCATCATCGGATCGGCCGAGACGGTGCGCGGCGTGGACCACGACACCCTGCGGGGATTCCACGGCGACGTATACAACACGTCTAACGTGTTCGTGGTCGGGGCCGGCAAGCTGGACCAGGAACATCTGGAGCGTGCCGTTGAAGAGAAGTTTTCCGGCTTATCGGAGGGCGAGCCATTCGTACGCGAGGCGAAGCCGACGCCACCCGAGAGCCGCTTCTTCTACAAGTTCAAGGAGACGGAACAGTATCATGTCTCGATGGGTTCACTGGGCATTCCGGCGAGCAGCGAAGACCGCTACGCGATGGCGGCATTGAACAACGTGCTCGGCGGCGGTATGTCGAGCCGTCTCTTCCAGGAGGTACGCGAGAAGCGCGGCCTCGCCTACGCCGTGTACTCCTATCATCAGGGCTATTCTGACGCCGGCGCCATAAAGACCTACGTCGGCTCCACGACGGGCAACGTCGAGCAGGCTGTGGGGATCATCGCGGAGCAGCTCGAAAAAGTTCAGGAGGAGACCGTGGATGCGGAGGAGCTAGACCGCACCAAGCAGCAGCTCAAGAGCTCGACGCTCCTCGCGCTGGAGAGTACCGCTGCGAGGATGAACCGCATCGGACGCAGCGTGATAACCGGTTCGGAGCTTTTGAAACCGGAAGACATCGCGGAGCGCATAGAAGCCGTCACCGCCGAAGACATACGGCGGCTGGCGAGGCAACACCTGAAACTGGACTCGATGTACCTCTCTGCCGTTGGGCCGAAAGAGCTCGACCTCGGGAGGTATCTGAACGGAAGTTAGGCTTCAGACATCAGGTGTCAGGCATCAGGAAAGGCAAATACCTGTAGCCTGTAGCCTGAAACCTGTAGCCTCCTTACAAGGAGGTAACCAGACCTTTTGTTAGACAACGGAACCTTGCAGGTCGTACCCCTCGGAGGACTGGGTGAGATCGGCAAGAATATGACCGCCGTACGTCAGCGGAGCGGCATGATGCTGGTCGACGCCGGCATGGCGTTCCCGGACGAGGAGATGCCCGGTATAGACCTGGTTCTGCCGGACTTTACCTATCTCCGGGAGCATGCCAACGAACTCAAGGGCATCGTCCTGACCCACGGCCACGAGGATCACGTGGGCTCGCTGCCTTACGTGCTGCGCGAGTTCCAGGTGCCGGTCTACGGCACCAGGCTCACGCTTGGGCTCGTGCGCAGCAAGCTCCAGGAGTTCGGGATCAAGAACGCCGACCTCAGGGAGGTCAAGGCGGGACAGAGGATCAGCCTCGCCTCATTCGGCGTCGAGTTCGTCGGGGTGAACCACTCCATCCCGGACGCCGTCGCCATAGCCATCCGCACGGAGGCCGGCCTGATCGTCTTCTCCGGCGACTACAAGATAGATCTTACGCCAATAGAGGGCGCCCCTATGGACCTCGCCCGCTTCGCCGCCCTGGGCGAAGAGGGCGTGCTCGCCTACTTCGGGGACTCGACCAACTCCGAGCGGCCCGGCTACGTGCCGTCGGAGAAGGTAGTCGGCGATACGCTGAACGAGGTATTCGCGAATGCCAGGGGCAGGATCATCGTGGCCTCCTTCGCCTCGCACATCCACCGCATACAGCAGGTCGTGGAGGCGGCGAAGAAGCACGGGCGCCTCGTGGGCGTGACGGGACGGTCCATGATCCGCAACGTCCAGATCGCCCGCGATCTTGACTACCTGGACCTGCCGGAGAACATGATGGTGGACCAGCGCGACGTGAACAAGGTCCCCGACGGGGACATCGCGGTACTGACCACCGGATCGCAGGGAGAGCCGATGGCGGCCCTCTCCAGGATCGCCGCCGGCACCCACCGCACCATCGAGGTCGGGCCGGAGGACACCGTCGTGATCGCGGCGCACCCCATCCCAGGTAACGAGCGGGGCGTCTCGCGCACCATCAATGGTCTCATGAAGAAGGGCGCCGACGTCCACTACAGCCCCGTTTCCAACGTCCACGTATCGGGCCACGCCGCCCAGGAGGAGCAGAAGCTGGTGCTCTCCCTCCTGAAGCCGCGCTTCCTGGTGCCCGTACACGGCGAGTTCCGGCACCTGCGCCACCACGCCAACACGGGGATCTCCCTGGGCATTCCCGAGGAGAACATCTTCATCCTCGAGAACGGCGGCTGTCTGGAGTTCCGGGATGGCGAGGCCCGGCGCGTTGAGAACGTCTCGGCCGGGATGTTCCTGGTGGACGGCGGCGGCCTCGCTGACACCTCGTCGGCCGTGATGCGCGAGCGTCAGCAGCTCTCCGAGGACGGCATGTTCATCGTCGTGGCCCGCATAGACGCCCAGAGCGGCCAGCTCCTGGGGACGCCGGATGTGATCTCCCGCGGCTTCGTCGCCCCTCAAGGGGCCAACGGCCTCGTCGAAGACTCCATCGGTGTCGTCACGAGCACGCTGGAGAGGACGGGCAGCCGCAACATCACGGACTGGGGCGCCCTGAAAAACGAGATCCGGCGCGACCTCTCGGGCTTCCTCTCCAACCGCACCAGGAAGCGTCCGATCATCCTGCCGCTAATAGTTGAGGTTTAACTAGAAGTCACCACCACACCTTGCGTTTGACCCTGATCCGCAGGTTCATGCGCTAGACTTAAGGGCATGGCGACCAGCAAACGGGCCTCGAAAAAACCTGCCTCAAAGAAGGCCGCAAGCAAGAGCCGCAGGGCTACCCCCCGCAAGAAGAAGGGGCCTGGGCTCGCTTCGCGGGTGCGGAATTGGTTAACCGAGGCGTTCTCCCGGGAGTTCTTCGGGTTCGTGTTGCTTGCGGTGGGGCTGTTCTTTACCGTCGCTTTCGTGACCGGCCGGGGGGCGTTCCTGGGCGAGGCGGGGCTATCGGCGGCGAAAGGTTTGCTTGGTGTCCTCGGGATACTGCTGGCGCCGCTCACGGCCTTCGCTGGGCTCTGTCTACTCGTAAACGTGCTTGCTTGGCGGCGGGCCGTTGGGGCCATGCTACTCCTTGTTGCAGGAGCCACCACATTCGCAGCGGGATTGCCGGAGGAGACGCGGTTCGAGATGGGGTCCTACGCGGATGCCGGTGGCATCGTCGGGAGCGGCTTGTACGAGG
>JACCTS010000371.1 GCA_013812245.1 Rubrobacter sp. | reverse complement strand
TCCGGGTCGATCAAACCCGCCTGCGCCAGCACGGAGGCCTGGTCCCAGTAGATGTGTTCGTGGGCTATCTTCCCGCCCCGAAACCGGATCACGACGACCATCGCTGTCTCGATGCGCCTGCCGGTCGGAGAAACACCCGGCAGAAGCCAGTCCATCTCGATAGTGTGGGTGAAACTGTAGATCAGTTCGTCAACTACCTGATCGTTGCCGATGGTTCGGGAGATAGGGGTGATCTCCACCTCCGGAGGCTGCTGCGTTATGAAGCGCTCGGAGTAGAACGTCCGCACTTCCTCTAGCCCCACACCGCCGGTAAGTACCGGGACGTGATTGACGTGCGGGGCTTCCACCATGGTCTCCAGCGTGTCCTCGACGCTGTGCGTCTCGAACTCGGATCGCATATGTTCGTCCCAGAGGTCGGACATCGCCTGTTGCGCGGGCGTGAGCGTTGCGCTTTGTTCTGAATCCATGACTCCTCTTCTACTACGCTACCTCTACGAATCAATCATGGCATACGGAGAAACTTTCCACATTTCCGGCCAGGGACGCTCATGTGGGCCGGTTACAGGGAATCCGTGGGATCAATTCGCGTCTTCCGGTCCTTCTTGGGCGGAGTTTTCTGCCTCCGTATCCGATGGCGACAAACGACGGTTAGTTTCCCATCTCGACCGCTTTTCCGGTACCAAGAGCCTGCCCCGCACGATCCAGAGCCTGCACGCCGACGTAAGGTTCGGTGGTGTTTACCGTGATGGCTGTCTCGAAACCTTGCCGGGGGGCGGTTCCGAGGGGCTCCATTTGGTCCAGGCTGGGACCGGTGAGCACTTGCCAGGAGGCGACCTCCGTGGCGCCGTTCCAGCTGGCGTAGACCGTTACCTCGTCCTCGGAAGCGCGTCTAGCTACCATGGCGAGGTCGTCGCTCGGGCGTCCGCTCCACTCGAAGCGGAAAGCCCGGTAGGTTTCGGCTTCGAGTGGGAAGCTGGCGCTGAAAAGCAGTTCTCCATCTTTGTCGAACTCGGAGAGGACCGGAGCGCTGCCCCAACCCACGAACACGTTGCCGTTCGGCAGCACCTGCACGTTACCCTGGGTACCGGAGAACACTTTGTCGGGATGGGTGTATTCACGAAGTAGCGTGGCGGTCATGGCGTTCTCGTCGAGCCGGAGCACGATGCCACGAGACTGATCGTCTTCTTTCAGGGCGCCGTTGTCGAAGATCGTGATGGTGCCGTCGGGCTGGCGGCGGGCGTCGTGCTGATAGTTCGTTCGGGTGCCTGGTCCCATCTCGAAGTCGCTGTTCTTCCCGCCCAGCCGCCATATGACCTCGCCGGTCTCGTGGTCCACTTTGTAGACGGTGGAGGTCAGGCGGGAGGAGATGAGCAGGTTGCCGTCGGGCTCCACGTCTATGGAGTTGATGTGGAAGTAGTCAAAAGCCAGTTCGGGATTCTCCGGCGGCCTGCCGTTGGACTCGTCGAGGCCTACATGATTCAGGCTGTGCCACTCGAAGAGCACCTCGCCGGTCTCGATGTCCACCTCCTGGGCGATCCCATCCAGCACAAGGCCATCCTTCGAGCCTCCCACAGGGGACAGATCCCCGAACACTTTGTGGTAGATCGTAAAGAGCGCGGTATCTCGTGGGGAGATGAGAAACTCGTGGTGATCTCCCTGATAGCCGTTGCCCGCACGTACCCGGGCTATCTCCCGGTAAGAGCCGTCGAAGATCAGGTACTCGCCCTGGCCATACCCGGTGTGAACGCCCTCCCACCAGGTGAGCACCGACTCACCCCGGTATCGCTGCACCGTGAAGTCCATCATGTCTCTAGCTTCTCTGGAAAGGGGGCGGAACCATACCAATTGCCCTTTATTGTCCAGAATCATTGCGCCATCCTGACCGGGACCGGCTTCGCCGGGACCGTTCTTCGGGGCAATACAAATGTACCCTGGGACCGTGTCGTGCGCTTGCGTGGTCACATCTATTATCGGTGGTTTCAACTCCGGCCGCGAGCGGAAGTTCCACGTTTGCGCCACCTGTGCGGCTGAAGCGTCCGCCCTGAGACGCCGGGTGGATTCACAGCCCAGAGTGCTCGTCAGCGTGATCCACACAGCGCCAGCGCCCGCCGCCTTGAGAAACCTTCTTCGCGTGATATCCGTGCTCAAGGCGCTATCCTTTCCTTGCCGTTATATATGAATCAATGGGTCGCCGGTTCGTCTTTTCGCGGCTCAGGCTCAAGCTACGAACCGCCAGCTCACGAACAGGGCGCAGAGAGCGAGGGAGAACGCCGCGCTCGATATCAACCAGATGCCGAGGGCCCGGCGACTTTCGAGCAGGGTCGCAAGCACGATGAAGATGGGAAAAGCGGCGAGCAGGTAGCGCGGAAAGCCTAGCAAAGGTGTTTCGAGCTTTCCGAAGAGCGCGGCGGGGATGACGAGTAGTAAAGCGTAGGCCCATAAGGAGGCAGGAAGTACCCGTAACCCTAGCAGGAGCATCGCCAGGGTGAAGATCAAGAACAAGAGGTTGTAGGCGTCAGTCGTGCCGTTGAGGCGGTGCATGACTTCTCCTAGTGTCGTGTCGACTGAGGCTCGTGGGCTGAAGGTCGACACCAGGCTCTCACCAGCTTCTCTCAAGATGTTGATCATAAAGGTCGAGGGATCGGTGGGACTCCGGTTCCAGTAACTCTGTGCCTCGTAGAAAAGCAGGGGATTGTCGAAGGATCGCCAGAGGTACGCCGAGTACAGGATCAAACCAGAAGGCGCGAGCGCCAGATATACCAACCGCCATCCGTAGCGATCCCTGTTCACGAACCACTCGTAGAGCAAGGGCACCATCAGGAACACCCCGACGTTGCGGGTGGCCGTGGCGAGCCCGGCGAGCACGCAGGCCAGCAAGAGATCCCGCCTCACCCGTAGCGCCCACAGGGAGCCGGCGGATAGCGCCAGGAAGAGGCTTTCTGTGTAGGCCGCGTTGAGGAAGAAGGTCGTGGGAAAGAAGGCCAGGGCGAG
>JACCTS010000367.1 GCA_013812245.1 Rubrobacter sp. | reverse complement strand
ACGGGTCGCGGTCGCGCGGCTCGGGCGTATCAGCAACTTCACAGACTTCGACGCGCTCGCCCACGAGCCGGGCGTCGAGGTGCGCTTCACTGAATCAGCGGAGGAACTGAGGACCGCCGATGTCGCCATTCTCCCCGGAACCAAGGCCACGGTCGCCGACCTGAAGCTGGTTCGTTCGCGTGAACTTAACGCCGCGCTGGTGGAACGGGCACGCCGAGGCCTCCCGATCCTCGGTATCTGCGGCGGCTACCAGATGCTCGGCCGGCGTATCAGCGACCCGGACGGGGTCGAGAGTTCCGAGCGGGAGGTTCCGGGCCTCGGGCTCCTCCCAATCGAAACCGTCTTCGAAGGGGAGAAACTACTTTCCCGCCCGGATGGGCGAGCAACGAATTTTGAGGACCAGCCGGTATCAGGGTATGAGATTCGACATGGCCGTGTCCGCCGCCCCGGTGGAGATCCCCTCTTCATCGGGGATGGCGGCGAAACGGAAGGCTGCCGGGTGGGAGCCGTCATCGGTACATCCTGGCATGGCGTTCTGGAGTCGGATGGTTTCCGGCACGCGCTGCTCCGATGGGTTGCCGGGGAGCGCGGTCTGGACTGGGTTCCGGGGAAGGAATCATTCGCTGCGGCGCGCGAGGCACAGATGGAGAAACTCGGGGATCTGGTCGCAGAGAACGTGGACCGCAAGGCGTTGCTGCGTGTGATCTCCGAAGGACCGCCGAATGAACTTCCGGTCGTCAGCCATCAGGTGTCAGGCTTCGGGCGTCAGGAAAGTAAAGGCGAGCTGGCTGATGGACGAACGAGTCCAGGATCAAACGGTGAAGTCTCCACGTTCGATCCCGCCGGGTCGACGGGACCGGACATCGGCGCGAACGGCTCCATATATCTGAAAGCCGAAAGCTGATGGCCGAAGCCTCCGGAGCGAAGCTGCTATTCATAACCACCGCAGACACCGAGATCCTGGCTTCCGCGAAGGCCACGGAGCTTTTGCCCGAAGACTTTCCCGAGGTCCGGTGCGCCAACCCCGCGAACCTGGAGGACCTTGCGGCCTTCTTCGAGGAAGCGTTGCCAGAAACGGGCGCGGTTCTGGTACGTTTGCTCGGTGGGCGGCGGGCCTGGCAAGAGGGCTTCGACGACCTCCGCCACCGTTGCCAGGGGCTGGGGATACCCCTGCTCGCCTTCGGTGGCGAGGCTGGGCCCGACGCGGAGTTGACCTCCGCCTCCACGGTTCCGGCGGGCACCGTGGCGGAGGCGTTCGAGTACCTGCGTCATGGCGGCATCGCCAACACCGCCAATCTGTTCCGCTTCGTCGCTGACACAGTGTTGCTGGAGGGATATGGTTTCGAGCCGCCGAAGGAACTACCTGAGGTCGGGATCTACCATCCTCGGCTCCCGGATGGGTCTTCGGTAGAGGATCTCCTCTCGCTCCACGACCCGGAGCGGCCAACCGTCGGTGTGGTCTTCTATCGGGCACACTGGATGGGCGGCAACACGGCATTCGTGGACGCCCTCGTAGCGGCGCTGGAGGAGGCTGAGGCGAACGCAATGCCCGTCTACTGCTACTCGCTCCGGTCGGATGCGGATGGTGGCGTCCCTGCGCTCGATCTCCTGAAGGATCGGGTCGGGTCGCTGGTGACGACCGTGCTGGCGGGCGGCGGCTCCAACGCCGGGGATATGAACCATGAAGGCTCGCCGGAAGAGTGGCTGGAGTGGGAGGCTCCGGCGCTCCGGGAGCTCGGTGTTCCCGTGGTGCAGGGAATCTCGACGACCTCATCCCGTGAGACATGGACCGCCTCGGACGCCGGTCTCACACCGCTCGACGTTGCGTGGCAGGTCGCCATCCCCGAGTTCGACGGCCGCATCATCTCTGTCCCTTTCTCTTTCAAGGAACGGCTCGGAGACGGTTCTCTGGACGGTTCTCCGGTCGGCGCGCCGCTCACCCGGTACCGCGCCGATCCCGAACGGACACGCCGGGTCGCCGGCCTCGCCGTTCGCTTCGCCC
>JACCTS010000360.1 GCA_013812245.1 Rubrobacter sp. | reverse complement strand
CTACTACGCCGCGACGTGATCTACCGCCGCTTCGACGAGGACTACGTGGACACCGACCTGCCGGAGTTGAAGAAGGTCTACCTCGAAGGCCGGGTTGGCTTCGTCAACGGCTTCGGGGTGGGCGTGGCCGACGATAAGGCCAACTTTCCGTTCGTACCGGAGATGATCGAAGCCTACCTGGACGAGCGGCCATCCTCGCCAATGCCCCGACTTACTCATTGACGGAGGAGGGATCCCGCACCGAAGCCCTTGAGCGCCTGCCGGAGCTGGTACTGAAGCCTCGTGAAGGCTACGGGGCACAGGGGCTGCTCATCGGGCCGGAGGCGGGCCGGGAGGAGATCAAAGACGCCCGCCGCAACGCGCACAACGACCCGACCGGGTTCGTGTCCAGGAGACCCTGGAGTTCTCCACCCACGTGCTCGACGAAGACCGCCCCGATGAGGAAGTCTTCATCGACCTGAGGACGTTCGTGCTCCCGGCCCTCGGCTACCTGATGCCGGGCGGCCTCACCCGCGTCGCCCAGCCCGGCACCCGCGTCGTGAACTCCACCGCGGGCGGCTGCAGCAAGGACACCTGGGCGCTGGAAGGATGAAGAAGTCCGGGGCTACGGCATACCGTACAGCTCGCCGAACTTGTCCCCGAGGTAGCGCAGGTACGGCCCCGCCTCCGGGGGACGGCCGGTGGCGCGCTCGACGAGGTCGTCCGGCTCGTATTTCTTGCCGTGGCGGTGGACATTCTCCCGCAACCAACCGAGGAGAGTTCCGAACTCTCCGCGCTCCATCTCACCGGGTATCTCGGGATGGGCTTCGAGCGCCGCATCGAAGAGCTGGACGGAGAGGACGGTGCCGATGGTGTACGTCGGGAAGTAACCGAATACACCCATCGCCCAGTGAACGTCCTGGAGGACGCCGCGCGCGTCGCCTTTCGGTGTGAGGCCCAGGTGTTCCTCCATCTTCGCGTTCCAGGCTTCGGGGAGGTCGGCGACGGAGAGGGAACCTTCGACCAGGGCGACTTCCAGCTCGAAGCGGAGCGCCACGTGGAGGTTGTATGTCAACTCGTCGGCCTCTACCCGGATCTCCGAAGGCCGCGCCGCGTTGACCGCCCGGTGGAACGCTTCGAGGTCCGTGGAGCCGAGGGCGTCAGGAAAAATCTTCCGAAGCCTGGGATAGAAGTGCGTCCAGAAGGATCGCGAGCGTCCCACGATGTTCTCCCACAGGCGTGACTGTGACTCGTGGACGCCCAGAGAGGCCCCACCCGAGATGGGCGTGCGTGAGTAAGTGGGATCGATCCCCTGCTCGTACAGTGCGTGGCCTGTCTCGTGGAGGGTGGCGAAGAGGGCGGGGGAGAGCCAGCCCGGATCGAAGCGGGTGGTGATTCGAACGTCGCCGGAACCGCCGAAGTTGATGCAGAAGGGATGCGCGGCCCGGTCCTGGCGTCCGCGGTCCCAGTCGTACCCGAAGGCGGAGGCGACGACCTTGCCGAACTCCTCCTGCTTCCGCTCGTCGAACGTTCCGTGGAGCGGGGCTTCGCGATCCTCGCCAGCGTGGTTGGCGACCGTCCGGATCATGCCCGCCGTGCCTTGCTTCAGCTCGTCGAACATAACTTCCAGCCGCGCTTTCCGGGCGCCGGGCTCGTAGCGGTCGAGCAGTGCCTCGTATGGATGGTCCTCGTACCCCAGGTGTTCGGCAGCTTCTCGTTGCAGGTCCAGTATCTTCTCCAGGTGCGGGGCGAGAACGGCGTAGTCCGAATCGGCGCGGGCGCGTTGCCAGGCGGGTTCCGCGAGCGTGGTGGAACGTGAGATCTCGGCGACCAGACTCGAGGGTAACTTCACCGCCCGGTCGTGCTCGCGGCGGGCGAGCCGGACGAGGGCCTCGGCGTCCGTTTCCGGCTCCGGCTCCCCGGCGGCGTCGAGCAGCCGGGCGGTTTCCCCGGAGGTGAGCATTTCGTGGGAGAGGCGGTTGAGGGTGGCGAGTTGCTCGGCGCGGCCGGCGACGCCCCCGCCGGGCATGTACGTCTGCCGGTCCCACGAAAGAACACCCGAGGCCGCGTCCAGATCGGCGACCGTTGCCAGGCGTTCCTTCAACAGGGGCAGCGCTTCTTCAGGGGCCGGAGTCATCGGGCCATACTAGCACCGCGTCGGAGACCGGGAACGTCCCTGACGGCTCGTTGGCTTGATCCCGGCGCGGGACGGGTAAGGAATAAAGATTGAGAAGGCTCGAAAGGGAGTTGAGACGTGAGAAAGAGGATGAAAGGGCTTCTGGTCTTCGGGGGTGGGGCCGTGGCGGTGGAGGTCTTGCGGCGGGCGCTGAAGGTACGTCCCCGCTACGAACCGTGGGAGAGGCCGCCCTACAGGGACTTCCCGAACCGCGTCCTCATTCTAGGTGGCGGCTTCGCCGGTTACACGGCGGCCAAAGAGCTGTGTCAGCGTACCCGTCATCGCGACGACGTGGGCGTCATGCTCATCTCCCGCGAAAACTTCTTCACCTTCTGGCCCATGGTGGCCGCCGTCGTCAGCAGCGACATAG
>JACCTS010000357.1 GCA_013812245.1 Rubrobacter sp. | reverse complement strand
AACCTCAGGTCCACGAGCACGAGATCCAGGGCCTCCATCTCGTCGGCGAAAACCATCTCCCGGCCTTCAGCGAGCGTCCCGGCAACTCCGGCGACCTTCATGCCGTCAACCCTTCCGATCACGAGCTTCATCGCCTGGGTGAAGATGGCATGATCGTCCACCAACAGCACTCGCTTTACCATCGCATCTCCCTCGTCGGCGCCCAGAGCGCGGTCACCCGACTAAAGTAGCGTAGTACGGATCAAGGTTTATCCTCCAAATGTACTAACTTTTGGAATATTTCCGCATCATGCAGCCCGGTCATACGACATGAAGTGGCCGGACCACCCTATAGCCACATCTCGCGGTTGCGTGCCACTTCGAGCGCCTGGATCATAGCCCTGGCCTTGTTGCGGCTCTCCTCGTACTCTAGCTTCGGCACGGAGTCGGCCACCACGCCGCCACCGGCCTGGAAATACGCCACGCCATCTTTGAGCAGGGCGGTACGCAGGGTGATGCAGGTGTCCAGGCGGCCGTCCACGCCATAGTAGCCGGTGGCTCCCGCGTACGGGCCGCGGCGCGTTGGTTCGAGCTCGTCGATGATCTCCATCGCCCGCACCTTCGGCGCGCCGGAGACGGTCCCGGCGGGGAAGGCCGCGGCCAGGGCGTCGAGGGCGGTGAGGCCCTCGCGCAGGTTCCCTTCGACGGTCGAGACGATGTGCATGACGTGAGAGTAGCGTTCTATCTCCATGAAGCTTTCGAGCTCGACCGAGCCGATTTCGCTGACGCGCCCCAGGTCGTTGCGTCCGAGATCCACGAGCATCACGTGCTCCGCCCGCTCCTTCTCGTCGGCGAGCAACTCCTCGGCGAGCGCCGCGTCCTCCTCCGGCGTCGCTCCCCGCCACCGCGTCCCGGCGACGGGACGGGTCATCGCCCGCCGACCCTCGACGCGCACCAGCGGCTCGGGCGAGGCCCCGACAATGAAGAGGTCACCCAGCTTCAAATACGTCATGTACGGCGACGGGTTCACGGTGCGCAGGCCCCGGTACAGGAGGAGCGGGTCGAGGTCGCCGATATCTGCGGAGAACCTCTGTGAAGGCACGATCTGGAAAGCGTCCCCCGCACGGATGTACTCTTTCGCTTGCTCCACAGCCTCCGTATAGCGCGTCTCAGTGAAGTTCGAGGAGACCTCGAATCCCCCGCTCCCGGACGACAACACGCGGCGCGTCAGCGGGGCTGAGAGCCTCTCGGCCACCCGCCGGATGTCGTCTGCGGCCCGGCGGTAGGCGGCGGCGAACCCCTCGCCCTCCACGTCGCGCAGTCTCGCAGCGTCCACTAGCGAGACCACAAGCACCTTGTGCCGCAAGTGGTCGAACACCACGAGCGTATCCGTGACGGCGAAGTATGCCTCCGGTACGTCCAGCTCGTCCGGCGGAGCATCTGGCAAGCGTTCCAGATAGCGCACGGCATCGTAGGAGAAGTATCCGACCGCGCCTCCGACGAAGGCTGGCAGGTTCGGCAGGGGGGCGACGCCCTTCTTGCCGACTATCTCCGCGAGGCCCCGGAAAGGGTCCTTCGCAGGAACCTCGCGCACGCCATCGGCGTCCACCACGGTATAGACGCCGTCGCGGAAGGAGAGCGTACGCTTGGGGTCGAAGCCGAGGAACGAGTAGCGTCCGAAGCGTTCGGCGGACTCGGCGCTCTCAAGGAGAAAGACGTTCTCCTCCTCCGCGAACCGGAGGACGGCGGAGATGGGGGTTTCGAGGTCCCCGATGAACTCGGCGTATACGGGCACCACATCGTAGGAGCGGGCGAGGCCGCGGGCCTCGCCGAGCGAGGGGATCAAAGCGGGCATCACAATCCCTGTCCCGCGATGCCTGAAATCTCCCTACCTGTGCCGATCATGCAGCACCTTCGCCACCTCGCCGATCCCGACGCCCCGCTCTTCGAGCAACACGAGCAGGTGGTATACGAGGTCGGCCGTCTCCTCGGCCAGCCTGTCGTTCCGCAGCGCGGAGATCACGACCTCCACCGCCTCCTCGCCAACCTTCTGCGACAGCCGATCCACACCACTCCGAATCAGCCCGGCTGTGTACGACTCCTCAGGCATCTCGCGGTGGCGTTCGGCTATGGTACCGGCGAGATGCTCGACCATCTCCCCGAACCCGATCTCCCCCTTGCCTGCACCGGCTTCGCCCGAGAGCGTCGTAAAGAAGCACGTCTTCTCCCCCGTGTGACAGGCCGGGCCTTTCGGATCTACCCTGTAGAGGAGCGCGTCGCCGTCACAGTCCAGCCGCACCTCCATGACCTGTTGGGTGTTGCCGCTGGTCGCGCCCTTGCGCCAGAGCTCGTTCCGCGAACGGGAGTAGTAGTGGGCCTCGCCGCTCGAAAGCGTCTTCTCAACCGCCTCCTGGTTGGCGTAAGCGAGGGTTAGCACATCTCCCGTCGCAGCGTCCTGGGCGACTACGGGTACGAGGCCGTTCTCATCGAAGTGTACTTTCTCCGTTTCGCCCATTACCCGTTCGTACCTGCGGAGACAGCAAGGTCCACCGCGTCCGCCTCGACGGCTTCCGAGAACCAGTTCCCGAGCACCTCGTTGTGGTGGGCTATGATCTGGGACGCGGAGATATGATCCGTGTCCCACGTGCCGTGCGCGTCCTTCACCAGAACCACGTCGTAGCTCAGGCTGAAAGTCCGCCGACACGTGGTGTCAATGCAGTATTCGGTCTGTATACCGGCCAGGATGAGCCTGGTTATTCCCCTCGAATCCAACTCTTCCCGGAGCGTGGTCTCGTGGAAAGAGTCGGGGGTTCGTTTCTCGATCACCAGCTCGCCAGCGAGGGGCGCGATGGACGGATGTATCTGCCACCAATCCGTACCTTTTTCGAGGATCTCCCCCGGTCCTTCGCAGTGCTGGATGTAGATCACGGGCACTCTACTTTCCCGCGCTCTGCGGAGCAGATCTCCTATCTTCTCCAGCAGTATCTCACCTCCGTGTACCAGTCCTTCGGGGCCTTCGAACATCCCGACTTGAACGTCTACGACGAGTAGCGCTGTGCCTTTCTCCATGTGTGCCTTCTCCATCATGGTCATCGTACGGGAATTCCAGCCTGGCGCATGTGCTCTTTGACCTCGGCGATGCTCCACTCGGCGAAGTGGAAGATGCTCGCCGCGAGTACGGCCCCGGCCCCGGCGTTGACGGCGGCGATCATGTGTTCCGGGCTCCCCGCGCCGCCCGAGGCGACGATGGGCAGCGTCGTCTTCTCTGCAACAGCGGAGATGAACTCCAGGTCGTAGCCAACCCCCGTGCCGTCGGCGTCCATGCTGTTCAGTACAAACTCCCCGGCTCCGCGCCGCTCGCCCTCGAGGAGCCAGGAGATCGCATCCATCCCCGTGTTCACCCGCCCGCCGTTCAGGTAGACCTCCCATCCAGGACCGGCCCCTCGTCGCTTCACGTCCACGCTGAGGACGACGCACTGGCTCCCGAAACGCTCGGCGCCAGCGTTTATGATGTCTGGGTCGCGGACGGCGGCGCTGTTGATGGAGACCTTGTCCGCCCCGGCCCGGAGCATGGACCGCATGTCGTCCGCGCTCCTCACCCCGCCGCCGATGGTGTAAGGGACGAAGACTTCTTCGGCGGCGGCACGGGCGAGGCGGGCGGCCGTCTCCCTCTGTTCGTGGGAGGCGGTTATGTCGTAGAAAACGATCTCATCGGCTCCCTCTCGGTCGTAGAAGGCCGCGAGTTCCACAGGGTCTCCGGCGTCCCGCAGGTTCGTGAAGTTGGTCCCTTTCACCACCCGGCCCGCATCCACGTCCAGGCAAGGGATAATGCGCACCCGCAGGCTCACGATGCGCTCCGCAACCGTGTCAGGCGCTCTGCGAAGATCGCGCGTCCATCCGCGCCGAACTCCGGCAGGGTCGAGAGGCGTTCGATCAGATCCGGGTCCATCGAATGTCCGAAGAAGGCGTCGTTAACGGTGGAGATGGAGATCCCATCGGGGTGCCGCTCAACGAGATCGAAGCCGTCTCCCTCAGCCACCATCCCCTCCGAAAGAACCCGCATGTAGAACCCGGTGTATCCCGAATCGGCCACCCATTTCGCGAAGAGCCGCTCGCCGTTTTTCGCCGCCAGCAAGCCGCACGGCGTCCTGGGCATGCTGGCCTGCGCGACGGCCCCACCCACACGGAATACGTCCCCAACGCAGACCTCCGTCTCCAAAGCCCCCGAAACCGTGAGGTTCTCCGAGAATGCGCCCGGCCCGATGCCACGCCCCAGCGTCTTCTCCCAGTACGCGTAGTGGTCGAAAGGGTAGACGCAGACCGCTTTGTCCGGCCCTCCGTGGTTCGCGGTGTCGCCCTGCCCGTCGCCCTCGAAGCCAGGGTGGCGCAACATGGCGGACCCGACCGGCCGCTTGGCCCCGCCCGTGAAGACCTCTTCTTCCCCGTAGAGTTGCGTCGAGGGGAGCGCCACGTTCAGCGAGACGACCTTCATCTGGTTGCGTTCCGTGGAGTCCATACTCTCAGAGCTTACCAGCCCGTCGCTAGACGTACGGGATGCTGGAAGAGCGGCACTCCTCGGCGATGCGGGCGTGGAGCGGCTCTCCGGCGGGAAGCAGTACCGAACCCGCATCACCAGAGCCCACCACGGCGGAGCCGTCGCGACCCTTCCAGTGGCGGTGTACGGTGTAGGCGGCGAGCGTACCCTCGACGAGGCTGGCGATGCGGTCGAGTTCCGCGTGCGAGAGCGTGGATGCGACCTCGACCTTCGAGAGGTCCACGTTCTCCGGCGCGGAGATGTCGCCGGAGAGGTTCCCCGTCCTCATACGCAGGCCCGGCGTGTTCCAGAGCACGTCCACGGCGCCCTTTATGGCCGCGGCCCGGTCTTCCTTGTTGCCCTTGCGGAGCTTGGGGTCTCCCATTCCTCGCAGGCGCTGTTCCGGGTCTTCATTCCCCTTGTTGCCCTGCCCCCGTTCCAGGCCGAGTACCTTGAGCGTCGCCGCCGAGTCCACCTCCACGACCACACGCTGTCCTCTCTGACGCCGGAACGGATAGTCCGTGTACTCGACGCCGACTTCCTGAAGGGCCGCCAGCAGCGCCTCGCCGGGCGGTTCGTCGCCGAACAGCTTGCGGCTTGCCGAGTACGCCGGCAGGGCCAGCTTCGAGAGCAGCCGCTCTATCTTGCGGGTTCCCCGCTCGTTAGGCACGGAGAGCGGGGCGTCTACGCCCAGGATCACACCACGACGCTCCGCCGCGTATCCCTCGACGCTCTTCGCTATCTCCCCGATGTCCGCAGCGAACGAGTTGGCTATGATGCTGCCCCGCTCATCCAGCACGACCAGGCAGGACGTGCCATCCTTCGCGTCGCTCGGACGCCACGCCAGAGAACAACCAATGAACCTCATGCCTCAACCCCCACTCCTGCCACGACCTCAGCGACCTTCTCGCAGACCTCGCGGCAGACCGTCTCGTTTGCATGCTCGACCATAACCCGTACCAGCGGCTCCGTCCCACTCGGCCGCAGCAGGATGCGTCCCTCCGTACCGAGCCGTGCCTCCGCCTCCGAGACGGCGCGCCCGGCTTCCTCCGAGGCGGCGACAGACTTCGCCGCTGCGGGATCTTCCACCTCTACGTTGATGAGCTTCTGCGGGTATACATCCATCACCGCCGCAAGCTCCGACAGCGGCTTCCCGGTGCGTACCATCACGTCCAGAAGAGCCAGGGCCGTCACTATTCCATCTCCCGTGGTTGCGTGTTCGGAGAGGATCACATGCCCCGACTGTTCCCCGCCGACCGACGCCCCGCTCCGTGCCATCGCTTCCGCCACGTGCCGGTCCCCAACCGGCGTCACCTCGTACGGGATGTCCAGAGCGTCCATCGCCTTGAAGAAACCCAGGTTGCTCATCACCGTGACGACGACGCCGCCCGCAAACGCTCCACGCTCCGCGAGATCGCGGACCAGGATGGCAAGAATTTTATCTCCATCCACCACGTCCCCCCGCTCATCCACGGCCAGAACCCGGTCGGCGTCTCCGTCGAAGGCGAATGCCACGTCATGTCCGATGGTATCGAGCTTCTCCACGTGCGTGGAGCCGCAACCTGCGTTGATGTTCGTGCCGTCCGGATCGTCGCCGACTACCGTGAGGCCGGCCCCGATCCGGGAGAAAGCCAGCGGCGCGGCCTCGAACGCAGCCCCGTTGGCGCAATCGAGCAGAACCTTCACACCACCCGCTGGAGGAAACAGACGCTCCAGCGCCGCTTCTACGTACAGCTCTACGGCTTCGTCGAGGCGCTCCACCGCGCCGACGCCGTCCCCGGTCGGTCGTGGAAAGTCTTCCGCGACGTGTTCTTCGATCTCGCGTTCCCGTTCAGCGGGGAGCTTGCGGCCTTCGGCCGAGAAGAACTTGATGCCGTTGTCAGGGAATGGGTTGTGTGAGGCGCTCACCACCCCGGCCACCGCAGCCCCGAGCCTTGGAGCAAGCGCCGCGACGCCCGGCGTCGGCAGGATGCCGAGATCCACCACCCTCGCCCCTCCGCCTGCTGCTCCGGCGGCCAGGGAGCCCGCGAGCATCCCACCCGAGAGACGCGTGTCACGGCCAAGGATCACCGGCCCCCCGAAGAGCCTGGCGGTGGCGAGTCCAATCTCCAACGCATCCTCGGGCAGGAGGGTGCGGTTGGCGACGCCTCGCACCCCGTCGGTTCCGAAAGAGATCCCTCTCCTCACAAATCGGCCTCCTCCACGTAGAACAGGCCCCTCTCGCGTGACGAAAGGGGCCTGACTCTGAATCCGGGTTGTCTTCTCTAGCGCTTGGAGAACTGCGGGCGCTTGCGGGCCTTCTTGAGGCCATACTTCTTGCGCTCGACAGCCCGCGAGTCGCGCGTAAGGAGGCCGGCGCCCTTGAGCTCACCCCTCGCTTCCGGCGATTCTTCGGCGAGCGCCCGGGCTATGCCGTGGCGTACGGCGTCGGACTGCCCTGTGGGACCGCCGCCCTCGACCCGGACCACCACGTCGTAGCGGCCGCCAGATTCCAGGAGCGTCAGCGGCGCGCGCACGACGTTCTGGTGGGCGGCGCGGGGAAAGTACGTCTCCAGGTCGCGGTCGTTGATCGTGATCTTGCCGTCCCCCGCCAGAAGCCTCACGCGTGCGACGGAGGTCTTGCGGCGCCCTGTTCCCTTGTACAGCGTCTCTGCCATGCTACTTCACCTCGTAGGGTTGCGGGTTCTGGGCGTCGTGGGGATGCTCGGGGCCCGCGTAGATCTTCAACTTCTTGAACTGTTTCCTCGCCAGCCGGGTCCGGGGCATCATGCCGTGGACGGCCTTGCGCAGTATCTCGGTCGGCTTGCGGGCCAGCATCTGCTCGTAGCTCGTCTCCTTCAGACCGCCCGGATAGCCCGTGTGCCGCCGGTAGACCTTCTGCTCAGCCTTCCGACCCGTCACAACCACCTTCTCCGCGTTCACCACGACCACGAAGTCGCCAGTGTCCACGTGCGGCGTGTACTGCGCCTTGTTCTTGCCGCGCAACAGACGCGCGATCTCCGACGCCAGCCTCCCCAGCGTCTGCCCCTCAGCGTCTATAACGTGCCATTTCCGCTCGACCTCAAGGGGCCGCGCCATGTAACTTTTCATCAATCCTCCGGAGTTCATCGAAAGCTCAAAGGAGTTTCAAACGCATCAAATAGTAGCATATATCCGCTGATCTGGTAGCTTTAGCCTGCCGACAGCCCGAAAGATAGCGAGCCCGCCTCATTGTCGGCCAATTCTCGCATCGCCTGTTGCCGAAACCTATGAAACTGTGGTTATATATTTCAAGGTGACGTGGGAAAGTTGGCGAGCAAGGAGGCGTAGATGACCAGCCAACCTCAAGCGCCGGACCTCGGCGCGATAAAGGAGCGTCAGCAAAAGGCGTGGTCTTCGGGGGACTATGGCAAAGTCGGCGTGACACTGGTAATCATGGCCGAAAATCTCTGTGAAGCCGCCGATCTGCACTCCGGCCAACAGGTCCTCGATGTTGCTACGGGGAACGGCAATGCGGCGCTGGCGGCGGCCCGCCGTTTCTGCGACGTAACCGGCATTGACTACGTTCCGATGCTGCTGGAGGAGGGACGGGAACGGGCCGAAGCCGAGGGTTTGCAGGTTGACTTTCGGGAAGGCGATGCCGAAAACCTCTCTTTTACCGACGCATCCTTCGACGTCGTCCTATCCACCCTCGGGGTGATGTTCGCTCCTAATCAGGATCGGGTGGCGAGCGAGCTGCTTCGCGTCTGTCGGCCTGGAGGTGGGATCTACCTCGCCAACTGGATGCCGGACGGGTTCATCGGGCACTTCTTTCGCACGATAGGCAAGCACGTACCGCCGCCACCCCTCCCGAATTCTCCGTTCCGGTGGGGAACCGAAGAGGGCATACGCGAACTCCTCGGGGACGGCGTAGCGGAACTGAAGGCGGAACGACGTAGCTTTGCTTTCCGTCACAGATCCGCGCAGCATTTCGTGGATTACTTCAAGAGATTCTATGGTCCCTCCCTCAAAGCCTTCGAGGCGCTCGATGCTGAAGGGAAAGAAGACCTAGAGCGGGACATAATCGAGCTCATCGGCCGTTTCAACACGTCAGGCGATGAGACGGCAGTGGTCCCGAGCGATTACCTCGAGGTCGTCGCCGTCCGGAGTTAGCGACCGCGAAGCGGATAGGCGGGCTTCATGAGCGAACCCGCGCTATCGCCAGCCCGTCTATGCGCTCCCGGATCAGGGGCAGCACGATGGCCGAAAGACGCTCGTCTTCGGCAAGCATCCGGTTGAACTGGCGTGTGGCACGGGCGCTGTCGTCACGCGGGTCGAGGACGCTTCCGCCTCGGATGGTGTTGTCGCCCAGGATCAGGGTCCCCGGCCGCGAGAGGCGCAGGGACCACTCCAGATAATCCGGGTAGCTTTCCTTGTCCGCGTCTATGAAAATAAGGTCGTACGGCTCGAAATCTTCTCCCGCCATGGCGGAGAGCACCTTCCGGGCGTCGCCGACGCGCACCTCGACCTTCTCCGACAGGCCAGCGCGTTCGATGTTGTTGCGGGCGACTTCAGCGTGACGTTCTTCGAGTTCAAGGGAGATCAAAATTCCATCATCCGGCAGGGCGCGGGCGAAGTGGATGGCGCTGTATCCGCCGAGCGTGCCGATCTCCAGTATGCGCCGGGCGCCGGCGATCTCCGTCAGCAGTTGCAGCAGCCTCCCCTGCGCCGGGGAGACGTTTATCTCCGGCAGCCCGGCGTTCCGGGAATCCTCCAGGGCGGCTTCGAGCACCGGGGCCGGCGGCGCGAACAGTTCCTCGACATAGTCGTCCACGTCGCGCAGTAGTTTTCCGAAATCGTCTCCGTTCATGTCGCTCCTTCAAAGTCGAGGTTATCGTATTCCACACCCACCAGCGTGAGCCCCCGGCTCGGGACAGAGGGACCGGCTTCATCGCGTCCGCCACCGGAGAGCAAGCGCTCGAAGGATGCCACTTCGCGCCGGCCGTCCGCAACCTCCAGCATTGTGCCGACCAGCGCTCGCACCATGCCGTAGAGAAAGGAATCGGCGGTGATGCGATACGTCAGAAGAGCACCATTTTTCTCCCATCGAGACTCTGAGACGATCCGCTCAAAGCGAACGTGGTAGGTCCGCGCTGGCGTGAAAGCCCGAAAGTCGTGGGCCCCGCGCACCATCTCCGCCGCTTCTTCGAGCAGAGCAAAATCCAGCTTCCGGGCGACGTATGATGCGCGGCGGCACTTGAGAGGAGATCGGACAGGGTCGTTCACGATACGGTACTCGTAGCTCCGGTTCTTCGCGTCCCTGCGCGCATCGAAGTTGTCGGGAACGGCGGAGCAGCGTCGGAGCGCGACGTCTTTCGGGAGGACGGCGGTCGCCCTGTACGCGAGGGTGGATGGTGCGAGCGTGGTCTCCGCTTCGAATGAGACTACCTGCCCGGAGACGTGTACCCCGGCGTCGGTGCGACCGGCGACAGCGAGCTTCACGGGATGCCGCAGGACCGTTTCGAGGGCTTCAGAGAGTACGCCCTCGACCGTCCGCTGATCCGGCTGCGCGGCCCAGCCGGCGAAGTCCGCGCCGTCGTACTCCACGAGCCCGGCGAGCTTCACGGG
>JACCTS010000340.1 GCA_013812245.1 Rubrobacter sp. | reverse complement strand
CGAAGGGAGCGTACTTGCCATGGTGAGACGGGGCGAGATCACCGACAAAGCGTGGGAGCGGATATCTCCGCTTTTGCCCGAGAATGGCAGCCCAGGCAAGCAATGGCGCGATCACCGTCGAGTCATGAACGGCATTCTCTGGAGGTTGAGAACCGGCGCTCCCTGGCGAGAGGTTCCCGAGCGTTACGGTTCGTGGCAAACCTGCTACGACCGCTTCGTGCGCTGGCAGCGAGATGGAACCTGGGAGGAGTTGCTTTCGCGGGTACGGACTCGCTCGGACGCGGTGGGCGAGGTGGAGTGGGAAGTGAGGGTGGACGCAAGCGTTTCCCGAGCGCACCAGCACGCGGCGGGAGCCAGGCGCAAGAGGAGCCGGGAAGACGTAAAAAGGGGTTCTTGAACCCGCCTGATGAAGCACTCGGAAGGAGCAAGGGAGGGTTTTCCACCAAACTACACCTCTCTTGCGACGGGAAAGGGAGGCCGCTTTCACTGGTACTCACGGGTGGTCAGCGTCATGAGAGTACCCAGCTTGAGACGGTGCTGGATGCGATTCGGATACCACGAGTAGGTCGTGGCCGTCCGCGCAAGAAGCCCTCTCACCTCATCGCCGACAAGGGCTACAGCTATCCCGCCTGTCGGGACCTTTTGAGCAAGCGCCACATCCCTCACACCATCCCCCAGCGGCGCGACCAGCGAGAGCGGCGAGAGAAGCGTCCGGGACGCAAGCCGAGTTTCGAGAAGGAAACCTATCGTAGAGGCAACGTGGTGGAGCGGTGCGTGAACAAGCTCAAGCAGTGGCGGGCGATAGCCACACGCTACGATAAGCGGGCGGTGAACTACCGGGCGGGGGTGATCGTCGCCTCGCTGATGATCTGGTTGGCCTCATGAATCATCAGACACGCCCTATGCCCAGCGCGTCCCCGAGGCGGCCGCCCAGCAAGGTTCCCGTCAGCATGAGGAGCGCTTGGGTCGTGCCGAGCGCGCCGAAGACACGCCCCCCTGTAGTGGTCCTTGGTGGATCTCTGTAGCAGCGTCTGCAGGCTCGCAACCACCCCGGTCACGGGTATACCCACGAGCACGAACAGGATCAGCCCCAGGGCGATACCCTCTATGAACGCCGGGTAGAGGAAGATCGCCAGATCTATCAGCCCGAACAACACGGCGCTCAGGCCAAGCAAACGGGAAGGTGAAAGCCTGGCCGCCACCGACCCGACGACCACCCCGCCGATCAGTCCGCCTACAGCCTGGGAGGACATGAGCCAACCCAACTCCAGGGCGCCGCCATCGAGCGCTACCCTCACGAACGGAGGGAACAGGGCGCTCATCACGCCTCGCCGAGCCCGGTAACGGCGCCCACCAGAAAGACCGTCAGGATCACCCGTCCCGTGGCAACCCGGCGCAGGCCGTCCAGCCCACTCGCGCAAGACGGAGACGAAAGCAGTCGCCGCTCCGACAGAGCCTTCCTGCGGCTCGGCCACCGTTTGCCCTGGTGAGCCGAAGCGGAGATGCGCCAGATCAGCGCGGCGGCGACGAGATACGAGGCGACATCGGCGATTACCACCCCACCAGCCCGAACCATCCCACAATGAAGCCCGCCAGGGCCGGACCCGCGAGGCAGACGATGTTGGTGTTCATCGCGTTCAGCTAGTTCGCGGCCACGAGGTGCTCGTCCTCGACCAGACGCGGCAGTAAGGAATTCTCGGCAGGCTCGTTGAAGATCCCCGCGCAGGATTGGAAGAACGCCACCGCGTAGACGACCCACACCCAGCCCGTCTGGGGCACGACCAGCAACGGCAAGATGGAGGCGGCCATGAGGAGGTTGGCGACGACCATCGCGCGTCTGCGATCCCAGCGGTCCACGAACACGCCGGCAACCGATCCGAGGAGTACGTTCGGCAGGAGTCCGGCCGCGAACATGGCGCCGGTGGCCAGGGCCGAACCCGTCAGCCCGTAGACGTAGATCGGCAGGGCAACCAGGAGCATCCAGTCGCCCGTGATGGAGATGAGCCTGCCGAACCACAGCAGGGCGAAGTCGCGCCGACGCAGCGTGGAGATCATCGCGGTCCGCGAACAAAGCCAGCGCCGTACGAGTATACGCTGCCGGTCAGTGGTTCGCTTCTAGCAGCACAACGGGCCTATCCTCGAATGGCTGCCACTCGGAAGCAAAATAGAAGTACTCATCGGGGTAGTTTTCCAGACGGTGCCGTTTCACTGCGGGATCTGCAACCCGCGTCTTTACCTCGGACTTCCAGAAGACGAAGCATTCTTCGGCGGGTATCCACCGCAGCGGGAGGCCGGGGTCGGCAACGACGAAGTCAACTCTGCTCTGACGCAAGAGGTCCGCGATGGCACTTTCGTCGAGATCTCTACCCCTCGACGTGCTCACGGTTCCATGCTAGTTCCATAGCTCGTGCATGGGCGTTTCGACAACTGTGCGCTGATCCGGTCTCACTCGAAGACCCGTTTGCGGGGCCGGGCCGATCTATCCCGACAGCGACTCCAACGCAAGCGCGGTCAGCAGCGCGGAGCCTCGGGGCAGTATCTCCTCGTCGAAGGCGAACTGGGGGGTGTGGAGGCCGGAGACATCCTCGCCGACGCCGAGCCAGATGAAGGCGCCCGGCACCTTTTCGAGGAAGAAAGAGAAATCCTCGCCGCCCATCGCGGGGTTAGGGAGTTGCAGGGCATATTCCTCTCCAAAGAGGTTTCCGATCACACCGAGGGCCCGCCGGGCCGCTCCTTCGTCGTTGTTCGTGACGGGGTAGGAGAAGTGGTAGTCGAGGTCTATGTCGCCGCGCATCCCCTGTGCCACGCCGCGGGCGAGAGCCTCGATACGCTCTGGCATCTTTTTGCGGAGGTCCGGGTTCAGGGTGCGGACGGTGCCGCCGAGGAAAGCGGTTTCCGGGATGATGTTGAACGCCTGGCCGGACGAGATCTGCCCTATCGTCAGGACTGCTGGTTCGACGGGGTCCACTTCTCTCGATACCAGAGTTTGCAGGGCTGTTACGACCTGGGCGGTTATGGCGATGGTGTCGGCGGTGAGGTGCGGCATGGCGCCGTGGCCGCCGGCGCCCTGGACCTCCATCTCGAAGGCGTCGGCGGCGGCCATGATCGGACCACCTTTGGTGGCCGCCGTCCCGAACGGTAGTCCCGGCCACAGGTGCAGCGCGAAGATGGAGTCCATCCCCTCCGCGACACCCTCCTCGACCATGACCCGTCCCCCGCCCTCCCTCTCTTCGGCAGGCTGGAACACGAACTTCACGGTCCCGTTCAACCGGTCGCGCATCCCCGATAGCGTGTGTGCCGCACCGACTAGCATGCTCGTGTGTCCGTCGTGGCCGCAGGCGTGCATCTTCCCGTCTAGTTCGGAGGCGAACGGCAGTCCTGTATCTTCCGTGATGGGGAGCGCGTCCATGTCCGCCCGCAGGGCGACCGTGGGACCGTCGTTATCTCCCCTGAGGGTGGCGACTAACCCGTTCTCGGCGATGCCGGTCTGTACGTCCAGCGGCAGCCCGTCGAGGGCGGCTAGGACCTTCTCGGCGGTCTTCTCGGTGCCGAAACCGAGCTCGGGCTCGCGGTGAATATCCCTCCTGAGGGCGACGATCTTCTCCTCGAAGCTGTCCTGGATCTCGCGGATCAGGCCGTCGTATTTCTGGACTACGGTCACTTTTCGCTCCTCTCCACGCGACGTGCGCTCAGTTTACAGGCTCCGCCGGCTCTGGGGACCATACGGTTGGCTCTCGCGGCAGACGTTCCGGGTCGAATCGGGAGAGGAGGTCATGTGAAGTGACCCTCTCCCCCGGTTCCGTCATGCCCAGCGTGCAGGCCATCCAGCCGAGGACTTCTTCGGGATCTTCTCCCTGCGCGAGACGGTCAGAGAGCGTGACGGCGCCGTGGCGTTTGGCGAGGCGCTGTCCGTCGGGACCGAGCACGAGTGGCACGTGGACGTATCCGGGCGCGGGCAGGCCGAGCAGCCGGTAGAGCAGGAGCTGGCGCGGGGTCGAGTCCACGAGGTCCGCGCCGCGCACGACCTCCCCGATGCCCTGCGCCGCGTCGTCCACCACGACGGCTAGCTGATAAGCGGGCGCGCCGTCGTTGCGCCGCACGACGAAGTCGTCCACCTCGCCTTCCTGCCGTCCGAGCAGCCGGTCCTCGAACGCGATGCTCGACTCTTCGGTCCGCGCCCGCAGGGCCGGCGGGCGCCCGGCTGCCTCGCGCTCGGCGCGCTCCCGCACCGTCAACCCGCGGCAGGTGCCAGGATAGCGGTCAGCAGCGGAGATGCCATGCGGAGCGGAGGCGGCGGCCCGGATCTCGGCCCGCGTGCAGTAGCACGGGTAGAGGAGTCCCTCGCCGTCGAGCCGGGCGATGGCATCTTCGTACAATGCCATCCGCTCCGACTGGCGCACCGGGGGATCGTCCCAGTCGAGACCCAGGGACCGGAGATCGGCGAGCTGAGCCGCTTCCATCCCGGGCCGCACCCGCGAGCGGTCGAGATCTTCCACCCGCACCAGGAAACGAGCCCCCGCCGAACGGGCGAAAAGCCACGCCAGCAGGGCGGTCCGCAGGTTCCCGACGTGCAGCGGCCCCGTGGGGCTCGGGGCGAAACGGCCGTCGGAGCCGGTGGCCAGATCGTTCATGCCAACACCCGGTATGGACGCGGGCGCCGGACTGCACTGGGCACCACAGCATATCTGCCGGGAGAGCCTCCCCTCTTATCTCCCCTGCCACCGGTTTTTCTGATCCGCGGCTCCGTACAACCTCCTTCGTTGCGACACATACTCCGCGTTCGCCCAGTATGCCTTTCGTCATGCTCTGCAAACCAAGAGTTTACCGGCGGCTGCGCGAGTCTTCCGCGGGAACGCCTGATCCCCCATGCGCTCTGCACCGCGTTTCGGGCCATTTTCGGGGTCGCCTGACAAAGGCGAGAATCTTTGCTACCATCCCCGCCCGTTGTGCTGTAAGCAATCTGGAGGGGGTTAATTCATATGCGACACTGTGTCGCTATCCTGTTTTGCTGTGCCCTGATGTCGGCCGTGTTCGTCGCGCTACCCGCGCAGGAGGCGCAGGCGTATGATACGGGTCAGGCCGCCGTGGATGAGGCTTATTCCTGGATCGGGACGCCCTACGGCGCCTACGGTGCGGACTGCTCGGGATTTACTTCGATCGTATACGGTGACCAGGGTGTCTACCTGCCCGACGATCCGGCCGCCCAGTACAGCTACGGCGTTCCGTCCGACGCTGCCGCTGGCGACCTGGTGTTCTTCAACGAGTCAGGCTACGGAATCTCCCACGTCGGCATCGCCACGGGGTACGGGACCGTGGTCCACGCTTCCACCTACTTCGGGATCGTCACGGAGACGCCCATTTCCGACATCCCCGGTTACGTAGGCGCCGTGGACCCGAGTTAAGTTAAGCCAGGGTCTGGAAACCCGGAGCTTGGGGCCGCGTCCGACCGGCGCGGCCCCACGGCTTTTGGACCCGTCCGCGCCGATCCGGGGAATCCGCACAACGGGCCGCGTGGTACCGTGAGGTAGGCTATTCGCCGTCTTCCAGGCGACCCGCCCGTTCGTGGAACCGCTCGAACGCGGCGTCGAAGCGTTCCCAGAGCTCGTCCTCGGTGATCCCCAACCCCACTGCATCGCGCACGAGCGCGCTCAGTCGCTCGTATAGTGCCTCCACCCGGCGATCCCGCGCCATCCCACCCACACCCTCGGCCACGACCGTGCCGACACCGGCCCGGCTCTCTATAAAGCCCGCCCGCTGAAGTTCGTTGTACGCTTTGACCACCGTGTTGGGCGCCACGGTCAACTCCCCGGCCAGGGCCCGTACCGTCGGCAGCCGGTCCCCGCCCGTCAGGCTTCCGACCTCCACCGCGTGACGGATCTGGTCCACGATCTGCACGTAGATCGGAACCCCACTCCTCACGTCAACTTCCAGCCAGATAGCCATCGCAACCATCCCCGATATATTGTTTCGTATTTATGAAACAATTGTACGGAAGAAGTGGCGTACCTGTCAAGCCAGGAAAATGGGGTGATAAATCAGGGGCTCCAGACCTGGACGGAGGCGCCCGTGGGGAGGGAGGTCAGGACTACATTATGGACGTCCATGCGCCAGAGCTCGCGGGTCACGATGGAGGCGTTGGCCATGCTAACACCGGGTTCGACGCCGGTGATGAGGACAGCGGACCGCGCGCCGTCGGGGAGGCGGCCGAGGGAGCCGTGTGCCAGGGCCCGGGCGAATGCGTTGGCCGTGACGCTCTGTCCGGCTCTCACGCCGGTGAGTTCCGAGAAGAGGGCAGGGCGGTGGACGAATTCTTCCCCGACCGGCCTGCCGAAGGCGCTTATGTTGCCAACGGCGACGACGAGCGTGGTCGCGTCAGGTAGGGCGGGTTCGTGATCCGCAGTTCCCTTCAGGGGACGGTGGCGGGCGCCGTCGGCCTCGATGAGCACCACGTCTGCGAGCGAGACGAGGGACGTGAACCATACGGGTTCGATCCCGGCGATGCGATTCTTGGAGAGCAAGCCACTCCCGACGACGGCGGCTCCGGACCCGGAGATCGCTCCTTCGGCTTCGGCGAGCAACCCGTCGAGGCTCTCGGAAGTGACGAGCGGGCCTATCCCGTCCGCCTCTCCGATGAGCATCTTGGTCGTGGGCGCGATGAGCACCGTGTTTCCGGCTTCTCCGAGTTCGGCGGAGATCTTACGTATCGCGCTCGACTTCCCGCCCGCGCCCGCGAAAGCCACCACGTCGCCGGGTACCACACCGAGCGCCGAGTAGAGCTTCAACAACCTCTCCTTTCTCCGATACCAGTCTCCCTCTTCCCCGACGCGGAGCTTCCGCGTACTGCACTTTGTATACCCGCGTTCATGTGACATTAACCGTGACGCTCTGCGTGCCTCATGATATCTTGGCTACGAAACTTACGCAGTTCGTATGCGGCGCTGAGGACCGTGGAGATTATGGGTCGCGCGGCAAGGGTACTTAGGCGAATATAAGTGAAGAGCCGTTCGATACGAGAGAAGGAGGGCCGGTGACAGAGCAGCAAGAGCGGGTTGCGGAGTTCGGCCGGGAGTTGCGAGAGGGCCCTGAGCCTTCGGACCGCAGCATCAAAGAGATAGTGGACGCGCTGAGGCCGCAGATCCAGCAGTTGGTCGCCAAGCAGGTCGAGATGGCGAGGATAGAACTTACGCCCGTGGGCCGGCAGGCCGGGACAGCGGTGGGCCTCCTGGTGGTCGGTGCGGTCTTCCTGTTTCTATTCTTGCTTTTCTTCTTCCTGGCAGGGATGTACATCATGAACGCCGCCGGGTTCCCGCCGTGGGCTTCGGCGGGCATCGTCGCTGTTATACTGCTCGTCATCGGGGGCATACTCGCCGGAGCGGGGGCCAACATCCTCAGGAAGTTGGATCCCAAGCCCCACAGAACGATGCGCACCTTCCAGCAGAACGTCAACTGGATAAAGGGGCAGTTCAGGTCGTGAACGAGATACCAGAGCGCATAGAGCGGGAGATGTTCGAGATCCGGAGCCGCATGGCCCCGGACGTGAAGGACCTGAAGAAGCACACCGAACCGCCGGTCCTCGCCAAACAGGCCGGACAGAAGATCAAAGACCGCGTCAAGGACGCCGCGATCCGGTTCGGGAAGAGCCTCGCGGACTCCGCCCGCCGTCAGGCGCGCATGGCCGGAGAAGCAGGCAAGAAACGCGACCCCGCGCCTTTCGCCGACGCCGTGAAGAGCGATCCCCGTCCCCTAATCCTGCTCGCCGTCTTCCTCGCCGTCTCCCTCATGATGGCCCGCAAGATCTCCAACGGCACCGATCAGGATTAGTTCCACGGATCACCGGAGAGGATAACGAGGAAACGAGGATGCACGACCATCAGCCCTCTGCCGCGGGCAGCTTCGTTGAAGCGGTCCAGGCGCCGTACCGGGCTGCTCTGCACGTCAGCGAAGTCTTGCGCGAAAGGAACACCAACTACTTCCTCACGCTGGCGGAGCTTACGGGGGACATGATCCAGGAGCCCACCCCCGAAACCTTCTACCGCAACTTGCAGACCCTCGCCGACGAACGGGTCAAGCAGCGCGAGGCTCTGGGCGCCGTGATCTCCGAGACCACCAGCGCCTACCTGGATTTCTTCAACGCTCCCTTCTACTACCTCCGGGGAGAGTGATTTCCTCGATGAGCACCCTCTGACGACCATCAAGACGCACGTCCACTTCCAACCCGTGGGCGGGGCCGCTGGGGACATGATCCTCGCCAGCCTCCTCGCCGCCGGAGCGCCGCTCGATGAAGTCTCCCGAAACCTCGAAGCCCTCAGTATTCCCTTCCACCTCGCCGTAGACCCCACGGAGATAAACGGTGTCGGGGCGCTTCGGGTCTCGGTCGAGTATCCGCGGGAGAGCACCCACCGGACCTTCGCGGATATCCGCGCGCTGGTAGAGGAGGCAGATCTACCCGAGCGGGCGGCGTCCTGGACCGTCGAAGCTTTCCGGCGTCTGGCGGTGGCCGAGGGCGAGATCCACGGTCGGCCGTCCGAAGAAGTCACTTTCCACGAGGTCGGAGCTGTAGACTCTATCGTGGACGTGATTGGAAGCTGCATCGCGCTGGAGTTGCTCGGCGCGGAAACCGCAAGTTGCGGTCCCCTGCCGATGGGAAGTGGCGTCGTGCGGGCCGCCCACGGTCCACTCCCCGTACCCGGTCCCGCGACCCTGGAGATCCTCAAGGGTTCGCGCGTGCGATTCACCGAGGAGCCCCACGAGACTACGACCCCTACCGGCGCGGCCCTGATGCATACCTTCACGGGCGGTGAGTTCACCGACGCGGCGCCGCCGATGGTGCTTCGGGGCATCGGCTACGGGGCGGGAAGCAGGAGCCTGAGAGATACACCCAACCTCCTGCGCGCCGTCGTCGGGGAGTTGGAAGGATCGTCAGGCGATGTGGAGCTTCTAGAGGCCAACGTGGACGACGCGCCAGGGGAGTTCCTGGGCGCGTCGCTGGAGCATCTGCTCGGGGCCGGGGCGCTCGACGTCTGGCTGGAGCCTATTACGATGAAGAAAAGCCGCGGGGCATACAAGGTCTGCGCGCTGGTCCGCGCCACGGACCGAGAGCGCCTGGCCCGGCTCCTGATGCGGGAGACCGGCACTCTAGGCGTGCGGCATCAAACCGTGGGACGCATGGTCGCAGAGCGCCGGTGGGTCGAGGTCGGGCTCCCTTACGGGAAATGCCGGGTGAAAGTCGGGAGCCTGGATGGCGAAGATTTCGCCGTCGCGCCTGAGTACGAGGACGCGGCCCGGCTCGCCAGGAAGACAGACCTGCCGCTACCCCGTATCTATGATGAAGTCAGGGCGGCTTTTCTCTATAGCGCCGGGGAATAGAGCCAATGAAAAGGGCCGGGGGAAATCCCCGGCCCCTGCGGTCTCTGAATGCTCGCTGAGACTTTAGGCGGGATT
>JACCTS010000229.1 GCA_013812245.1 Rubrobacter sp. | reverse complement strand
ACGGCATGGAAGGGCTCAGGCGAGACATGGCGGGCGAGGAGATGCGACGGCTCCTCCACGAGTTGCACGAATTCGCCGAGGTCACCCAGCTCGTGGCCGAGCGGTTCGTCTGAGGGGAGGCCAGCTCTGCCACAGATCGAAGCGATCCTCGTACTCCTCGCGGCGGTGGCGGCTCTGGCGACGCTCGCAGCCAGGATAAAGGTCCCCTACCCCATCCTGCTCGTCCTGGGCGGCCTGGCTCTGGGGTTCGTGCCGGGGCTACCTCGGATCGAGCTGGAGCCCGACGTGGTTTTCCTGATCTTCCTTCCTCCACTCCTGTACGTCTCGGCGATCTTCACTTCCTGGCGGGACTTCAGGGCGAACCTGCGTCCGATCTCCTTACTCGCCATCGGCCTCGTTCTGCTAACCACCTGCGTGGTTGCGGTGGTGGGGCATTTCGCGGTAGATATCCCCTGGGCGGCGGCCTTCGCTCTTGGCGCCATCGTCTCCCCCACCGACGCCATAGCGGCCACGACCGTCGCCCAGCGTCTCGGCGTCCCCCGGCGTATCGTGACGATCCTTGAGGGCGAGAGCCTGGTCAACGACGCCACGGGCATCGTCGCCTACCGCATAGCCGTGGCCGCCGTCACGACCGGCGCGTTCTCAATTTGGGCGGCAGGTCTACAGTTCGTGCTGGGCGCCGCCGGCGGCATCGCCGTGGGCCTCGCGGTCGGATGGGTAATCATAGGGGCGCGACGGCTCATCTCCGACGATCCCTCCGTGCAGAACACCATCTCGCTGCTCACCCCCTTCGCGGCCTACCTGCTAGCAGAGGAGCCGTCGCATTATGTGTGGGAGCAACTCCACGAGCGGTTCGGGTTTGCGGGGGAGTTCGCCTTCTCAGGGGTGCTCGCCGTGGTGGCCTGCGGGCTCTACCTGGGACGACGGGCCCCCGAGGTCGTCACGCCCGAGACGCGCATCCAGGGCTACGCTTTCTGGGAGCTGGTCACGTTCCTGCTGAACGGCCTGGTCTTCGCCCTCATCGGGCTCCAGCTACGGGGCATCGTGGACGCGCTGGCCGAGGACGACTACACCATCCCCGACCTAATCCTGTACGCCGGGCTCGTCAGCCTGACGGTCGTAGCCGTACGCTTCCTCTGGGTGTTCCCGGCGACGTATCTGCCCCGCCTGGCGAGCCGCACCCTGCGCTCACGCGACCCATCCCCCCGGCTCGGGCCATCACTGTCATCTCCTGGACCGGGATGCGCGGCGTCATCTCGCTCGCGGTGGCCCTCGCCCTGCCCCTAGGCTTCCCGCAGCGGGACCTGATCGTCTTCCTCACCTTCTGCGTGATCCTGGCGACGCTTGTGCTGCAAGGGCTAACCCTGCCCGCCCTGATCCGGACCCTCAAGCTCGAAGATGACGGGTCCGCGGATAAGGAGGAGACACAGGGACGGATCGGAATCGCCGGCGCGGCGCTCTCGCGCATAGAGGAACTAGCCGAAGAAGAATGGGTACGCGAGGACACGGCCGAGCGGATACGCGGCCTCTACAACTACCGCCGAAGCCGCTTCAGCGTCCGTTACGGAGACGACGAGGACGGCATCGAAGAACGCTCCGCCGCCTACCAGCGCTTTATGCGGGAGTTGCTCCGGGCGCAGCGGGAGGAGTTGATCCGCATGCGCAACGATGGTGAGATCGGAGACGAAGCCATGCACCGCATAGAGCGCGACCTCGACCTCGAAGAAGCACGGCTGGAAGTTTAGACTCTAGGCTGCGATATGGGTGCTTCTGGCGAAATAGAATTCCTCATCGTGCTGCTCGGAGCGGTGGTGCTGCTCGCGCAACTCGCGCGGGTGGTCAAGGTACCGTACCCGATCTTCCTGGTGCTTGGCGGCCTCGCCATAGGCTTCATTCCGAAGATACCGGAGATCTCGCTTCCCCCCGAGGTGATCTTCCTGGTCTTCCTGCCGCCGCTGCTGAACTCGGCGGCCTTCTCGTCCTCGCCTCTTGACCTGCGGGCGCACATGCGGCCGATCCTGCTGCTGGCGATAGGGCTGGTGCTATTGACCGTCTCTCTGGTTGCGATAGCGGCCCACTTCGTCATGGGGCTGCCGTGGGCCGCCGCCTTCGTGTTGGGGGCCGTGGTCGCCCCGACGGACCCGGTGGCGGCGGAGGCGATCTTCCGCCGCCTGGGTGTGCCCGACCGCGTTAGCACGGTCATCGGGGGAGAGAGCCTGATCAACGACGGCTCCGCCCTGGTCGCCTTCCGCATAGCCGTGGGCGCCGTGGGAGCCGGCGCTTTCTCCGTTTGGCAGGCGGGCCTGAGCTTCTTGGTGGTCGGCGGCGGGGGCATCCTGCTCGGCCTGGTGCTGGCCCGCATCTTCACGCCCCTGTGGGGACGTATCACGGATTCATCCATCCTCATCGTGGTCTCGCTGGTGATGCCATACGCGACGTACGTGCTGGCCGAGGAGT
>JACCTS010000183.1 GCA_013812245.1 Rubrobacter sp. | reverse complement strand
ACGGTAAGAAGGGCGGCCGCGACGGAAGGCGCGATGACCGGCGACGGGGGCAGAAGAGCGCTACGAAAGCCGAGAACGATGTCGAAGATTTGGTCTCCGGCGGAAACGAGATCTCCGGAACCGAGGTGGCCGGGACCCGGATCGAGGCCGGCGCCGGCGAAGAGGGATCTACCGGCGCTCTGTCTCTCACCGGAGCCACGCTCGTTGCCTTCCTCGTGATCGGGGCCGCCCTCGTGGGGGGCGGCATCGTCGTGGTCGCCTGGGCACGCGAGCGCCGGCGCTCGAGCTACGGGCGGCTGTTGGAAGGATCCGGCCGCTAGCCAATCGGTCGCCGGGGGTGATATCTCAGCCCTATGTGGAAACGACTTCTCGGAGCGATGCTGGTCCTCGACGTGGCGGCGGTCGGGCTCTTCGCGGTTTACGTGGAACGTCGTGATAGCCCGGCGGCCGCATCCCCGGCATCGGACCCGATCCCTTGTCCCACCCCGGTCGACACGGTCGATCCCCTCGCTAGTCCCACTCCGGCGGTAACGCTGCAGATCTCTCCGGCCGAGACCCCCCTGTCCTCATCCGATGGTTTCTCGTTCGATCCCGGCGTGCTCGAAGAGGGCGACCATTTCGGAGAGGACGGCGCGTCCGCCTCTCCCGAGGCATCATCGTCCGAGTCAAAGCCGGCCCCGAGTTCCTCTGCCTCACCAAGTCCCGCACCGCGCGCGCCTACGTCTCCAGACCGCCTCGAGGCGCAGGTGACATCCGCTGCGCCTCTACCGTCGGCGGCTCCTCTTCCTTCGAGCGGGACGCAGCCTTCCCCCGCGCCTTCGGAGTTCCCGTCGCCGAGCCCGCTTGCAACGACCACATCACCCACTCCGTTGTTGACGCCGGCGCTGGCGTCGCCCACGCCGCTCGCGACGATCCCCATAGGCCCCACGCCTTTCGAATGCCCCAGCCCCCAGATCACGAGCGCGCTCGTATCGCCCAGCCCGGCGCTGGCTTCGACGGAGCCGAGTCCTAGCCCCGCCCCGAGCGCGCCGGCCCTCGTTCATGCGGACACGCCCTACGAGAACGTCACCCTGGGCTACACGTTCAGCTATCCGAGCGGATGGGAGCTCCGGGTGAATGGATCGTTGACCCAACTTCTGAATCCCGGCCGGCAGGCGCTGGTCTCGTTCGGGCGGGGCCCGTCCGGGTCGCTTTCCAGGGCCTCGGACGCTTACTTCTCGTCGCTGCGGAAGCGCTACACGGATTTCGAGTCCGCCTTCACACTGGCAGCAACAATAACCATCTCGGGAGCGGTGTCCCGGGTCATGGTGGGCAAAGCCACGAACGAGGACGGCAAGCGCCTGCGCTTCCAGGCGATCCTCATCCACGGAGAGAAGCGCAACTACGCGGTCGCGGCTTTCACGGCCCTCGACACCTCACCCTCGGTGAAAGCTGCCCTCGACGAGATCATCGGCTCCTTCGAGCAGCCTCCCTCCTGAGGTCGGGGGGTGGAGGGATCGAACAGGGATCGATGCGGGACCGAAGGAACGAAGAATGCCGTTAGTGTGTTTTCCCAGGTCGCCCGGCGGAATAGGGGTTTGACCGGCCGTCGTGTAGGCGCTACAGTTGGCAGGCTGTAAAGGCAAAGAACGTTGGCATGCGCCCGAATCCTTGGGCGCACCGATCCGACCCGGGAGTCGCTCTTATTGGCCACCTGACCTAGCAGACCAGGTTGCTCCGTGACTCGCCGGCGTCCCTTAGGACCGGCGTTTTTCTTTGCCCGAAGTCGCTCTTTGAGAACTGAATAGTGTGCCTGCCGAGAAGCTCGCCGTGATGGCGAGCCGATCGGAGATCAGTGGACCCTCGTCTAATGATGAAGCGAGCTTCGGCTCGTGAGTCTTGGACGTATCCAATGAATAGATCCGGTATTAACGCCTTGAATCTTCAAGATTCGAGCGTTCAACCGGGATTCAAAATCTCTACGGAGAGTTTGATCCTGGCTCAGGACGAACGCTGGCGGCGTGCTTAATACATGCAAGTCGAGGGACGAAACCAGTCTGGGTAACCAGATTGGCTGAAACCGGCGAACGGGTGAGTAACACGTGGGTAACGTGCCCCGGACACTGGGATAACAACGGGAAACCGTTGCTAATACCAGATGACCCAGATATGTCGCATGACAAGTCTGGCAAAGTTCCGGCGGTCTGGGATCGGCCCGCGGTGTATCAGCTTGTTGGTGGGGTAACGGCCTACCAAGGCGATGACGCATAGCTGGCGTGAGAGCGCGACCAGCCACACTGGGACTGAGACACGGCCCAGACTCCTACGGGAGGCAGCAGTGGGGAATCTTGCTCAATGGGCGAAAGCCTGAAGCAGCGACGCCGCGTGCGGGAAGAAGGCCTTCGGGTTGTAAACCGCTTTCAGGAGGGAAGAAGCGAAAGTGACGGTACCTCCAGAAGAAGCCCCGGCCAACTACGTGCCAGCAGCCGCGGTAACACGTAGGGGGCAAGCGTTGTCCGGATTTATTGGGCGTAAAGGGCTCGTAGGCGGTTCGGTAAGTCGGGTGTGAAAACTCTGGGCTCAACCCAGAGCCGCCACCCGATACTGCTGTGACTTGAGTACGGTAGGGGAGT
>JACCTS010000112.1 GCA_013812245.1 Rubrobacter sp. | reverse complement strand
TCGCCTCGGGCGGGGATCTAGGCCCTGCTAGGCGATCGCAGGTACAGGGCATCGCCAGCTCCCCGCTTAGCGCGGCCCGGACAGTGTACCAAACGGAACCCGAAAGATCGGCCTTGTCCATCAGCGCATCCTCCCCATAATCAACCCAGAGGACGAGCGTGTGAAGGGAGCCGCCACTATGGTCAAGAGCAGCGCCAGCACCCCGGACGCGTACCTGGCCGAACTTTCTCCCGGACGGCGCGAGGCTATCGCCGAAGTACGGAAGGTCATCCTCGACAGCCTGCCCAAGGGATACGAAGAAGCCATGCAGTACGGAATGATCTCCTACCACATCCCGCTAGAGCGCTACCCTGACACGTACAACAAACGACCGTTCGCCGTTGCCCTGGCGTCGCAGAAAAACTACATGAGCCTGTATCTTCTGGGTGTTTGCTATAACCCTGAAACCGAGCAATGGTTCAAGGAGCGCTTCGCGGACAGCGGCAAGAATCTGGACATGGGCAAATCCTGCGTGCGTTTCAGGAAGCTCGACGACCTGCCGCTTGAGGTTATAGGCGAGGCGATCTCGCATGTATCGCCCGGAGAGCTCATCGAACGTTACGAGGCATCCCGCTCCGGGTAGCCGCTCGCTATCGCTAGCCCATGTCGTTGAGAACGCGCCGGATCTTGCGGTCGTAGGTGTCGTCGGTCGCCCAGATGTCGCCTAACTGGCTGATCCTGCGCACCCACCAACCCCGGCTCTTCTGGGCGGTGCGGACGTCATAGTAGCGGTCGTGAGGCTCGCCTATGGGCCTCTTGCCCGTCGTGTAGGCGGCCATGTGGTTGACGTGCATCCTCACGCCCGCGCGGGCGGTCTTCGGGCGCTCGAAGTCCCGGGGCTCGTCGCCCACGATGCCGCCCTTCTTGATGCCGGCCATGTTCCAGGGCCGGGAGTCACCGCCGTAGTGGCCGTAGCCGGTCTCGATCATGGCCTGCGCAACGAGCACGTCGGGGGCTATGTTTCTCCTGGAGGCCAGTTCATAGTAGATCGGGATGGTCTTCATGATGTAGCGCGTGGCGCCCACCGAGCGCGCGAACCGCGTCACCGGAAGCGCTAGGACCATCTCCGACCGATGATCGCTCCCACGATTATCACGGCGAACAGGCGCAGCATCTGGACCGCCAGGACCAGCGGCGCCTGGGCTTCGCTCCCCAAGGCCATTATCGCCACCGAGTCTATGCCCCCAGGGGTTGTGGCGAGGTAGGCTGTCAGCCCGTCGATGCCCGTGAATGCACTAAGCATCCAGCCCAGGCCCGCACACGCGGCCGTAAGCGCGGCGGCGGAGGCGAGTACCAGCGGGAATAACCGTCCCGCGTTCCTGATCGACGTCCGGTCAAAGAGCAGCCCCACCCACAGGCCGAGGATGAGAAAAGCCACCTGCGGCACGCCCGGCGGCCACCCCAGGTGCGCCACGCCGAGTTCTTCGAGGGCGATGCCACAAAGGAGCGGCCCCATGAGCGCCCCGGCGGGCAGCCTGAGGCGCGTCCCCGCCCAGGCCCCGAGCGCCGCCACGGCCAGCGTCAGCCCGTACGTCTGCCACGCCTGATGAAAGAGCACGGGCGTATTGGAGACGGTGGACTGCAATCCCTGAGTAGAACCAGGCTGGGGCGCCGTCCCCGGCACCAACCCGAACCGGGAGACGAGCGCGGCCGAGAAAACGACGACGGCCACTCGGGTGTACTGCATCACGGCCACCAGGCGGGGATCGGCGCCCAAAGGGCCGCTCATCGCCAGCATCCCCGACGCGGCGCCCGGCAGCGTCCCCAGGGTGGCGGTCCTGCTTTCAAGCGAGGCGATCCGGGCGAGCAAGAGCCCCGCCCCGAGGCTCAGGGCCAGCGTACCGCTGACCACGAGGCAGACGGGTAGCCAGTTGGCGGCGATCAGGGGTACGACAGAAGGGGTGAAGGTGGCCGCGAGTACACCCCCGACGACCGCCAGCGACGCCACTCTCCCGCCACGCGGTATCCTCGGGTGCTCAGGCCACACGAGGGCTGCCATGATCCCTATCAGCATTGGCCCGACCAGCCATGCCGCCGGCACCTGTAGAGTCTGCGCCAGCAACCCGGTCAAGGCCGAGACCGAGCCAAGGATCGCCCACCAGAGGACCTTCTTCTTCGTCGATAATGCCTTTTCCGTCACCGCCTACCTGTCTTACCATCTCCTCAGCGTGCGGGTCGGTCCTTTCTACAGCCATCAGCTTGCCGAGCCGACCACCTCCCGCGATATCGTACGCCCTGTTTGCCGGGCACCGCCGGTATGAGTCGTAATTTGAACGGCCAGGATCTCGCACCCTTGTGGAAGACGTAACCGCGCCAGCGGCCGGGACGAACTGCGTCTCCCGGCCGCAAAGGCCAGAGAGTAAAAAACATGTGCTCGTTGGTGTGGACGGGGCTTCCTAAAAAGCCCCGCCCGTTTCTCTACCGGCCTTCAGCCTCGCGCTGGGCGCGGCGGCGGGGGGAGGCGAGGGTGAGGCCCAGGATCACGCACCCCGAGACGACCATCACCAGACCCCACCACAGGTTCAGGTTGAACTCGAGGTTTCCCTCTGTCGGCTGCACGGGGGCGAGTATGCCGGTAAGGACGAGCGTTGGGCCGAAGATCAGGACGATGGCGGCTATGTAGAAACCGATAGCCATCGAGTGGTTGGTGCCCGAGTGCTCCGCCACCCTCTCTTCTTCTCCGTACTCACGGTTTTCGTCGGTCATGCGCTCCTCCTAGAAGAAGTAGATGTTCAGGACCAGCGTCAGCAAGAGGACCGTGACTGCAAGGACCCACGGCTTCTTGTACCAGGCTTCCTCGACGCCCTCTTTCTTCGGGGTCAGCCCCCAGACGATGCCCCGAAGCTCGGATTCGGGCTTCGGCTGGGTGACGAGCGAGACGAGGATGGTCACGACCATGCACGCGCACCACGCCCACCATGCCCGGTACATCGAAGCGCCCACGGAGCTGTCGAGCGAGATGAGGTACAGGATCACGCCGGTCGACGTCCCCGTGACGAGCCCGGCGAATCCGCCCCACCCGGACGTGCGCCGCCAGAACATCCCGAGCAGGAACGTGCCGAACAGCGGCGCCAAGAAGATGCCGTGCAGGAGCTGCACGTAGTCGATGATGCTGGCGAAGCCGAGCGCGAGGTACGCCGTCACGATGCTCAGGATCACACCGGCGACGGTCGCGATGCGTCCCACGTTCAGGTAGTGGCGGTCGGGGGCGTCCCGGTTGATGTACGCCTTGTATATATCGTAGGTCCAGACGGTGTTGAAGGCGGTTACGTTCCCGGCCATCCCGCTCATGAAAGCCGCGAGGAGGGCGGTCAGGCCGACGCCGAGCATCCCCGTCGGGAAGTAGTAGGCCATCGCGTAAGGGACGGCGTTGTTGTAGTTGTCCGCGCCGAGGTTCGGGAGGATGCTCAGGATGATGAGGCCGGGAAGATCGCGAGTATCCCGTACATAAGCTTCGGGAACGCCGCGATGAGCGGTGTCCTCTGGGCGGCTGCCCCGTCCTCCGCAGCCAGCGCCCGCTGCACCACCAGGAAGTCCGTACACCAGTAGCCGAAGCTCTGCACGAACCCGAGGCCGAACACGATCGCGAACCACTGTACCGCCATCGGGTTATCCGTCGAACCCGTGTTGGCCCAGGCATGGAAGAAGTCCGCCTTACCTATGGACTCCTGCAGGCCGGACAGGCCACCCACGTCTATAAGGCCGAAGATGACCAGCGGCAGAAGGCCAAGCGTGATCAGGAAGAACTGCAACACCTCGTTGTAGATGGAGGAAGACAGCCCCCCGAGGACCACGTAGCCGAGCACGATGCCGGCCGAGAGGAAGATGCTAGCGGTGAGCGACCATCCGAGCAGAAGCTGGAACACGATCGCCATCGCGTACATGTTGATGCCCGAGAGCAGGATCATGAAGAAGGCGAACAGGATGGCGTTGAAGCCCCTCGTCGCCTCGTTGTAGCGGAGCTTCAGGAAGCCGGGCACGGAGTGGACGCGGCTTGCGTAGTAGAAAGGGATCATGAAAAGCGCGACGAAGACCATCGCCGGGATCGCGCCTATCCAATAGTAATGCGCCTGCATGATCCCGTACTGGGCAGCCCCGGCGGCCCATGCCCATGATCTCCAGCGCCCCCAGGTTCGCCCCCAGGAATGCGAGGCCCGTGATCCAACTCGGCAAAGACCGCCCCGAGAGGAAGTAGTCCTCCGAGGTCCGCATCTTGCTTCTCAGTAGCGCCCCGATACCGAGCACGAACACGAAGTACACCCCGATGATGAAGTAATCTATCCAGGTATCGTTTACCTTGACCAAAGGTTGCAGAAGAGCCAGCTCCACCATACCCTCTCCTTTCCTCGCGACACCCCTTACGGAATGTCTTTTCCCTACCCTCACACTACCAGCTATTGGACCCGGATTATCCTCCTTTCCCGGCCTAGATGCGCCCCGGACCGTTCATCGTTTCGCCCGCTCGATGGCCACGGGCGCGTGGCTCTCGTCCGAACGGTAGGCGGCTAGCACCACTTCAAGCGTCCGCAGGCCATCCCGGCTATCTGCCCCGATCCTCCCACCCTCTGCTCCCCGGAGGAAATCCTCGATCATGAGCGCGTTAGGGTCCTCGGAGCCGGTGACGAGGAGGGTTAAGCCGCCCCACGCCGGGAACCCGTCACCCCGGGACCAGCTCGGGTCTATCGTCGCGAATGCGCCGTCAGCTATGCCCTCACCGATACCGCCGCCCTCCATCTCGAGCGTGATGATACCCGCGTCGTCCACGCTCCCGGCTCCGAAGAAACATCCGATCTCCGCGTAGACGCTAGCCCCTTTTCGTAACAGGCCTTCAGTGTCCACCATCCATACCGTCCTCCCCCTGCCGCTAGCCGAACAGCCACTCGTGATCTGGGTCGTTCCTGAACTTCCACTCACGCACGGGCCCGGCCATGACGTTGAGGTAGTAGAGGTCGTAGCCGGGCGGCGCGGAGACGGCATGATATCCGCGGGGTACGAGGACGGTGTCGCCGTCTTGGACGGTCATCGTTTCATCGAGCGAACCGTCCTCCGTATACACCCGCTGCACGGCGAAGCCCCGGGTGGGCCTGATCTTGTGGTAGTACGTCTCTTCCAGGTAGCTCTCGTTCGGGAGGTCGTCCTGGTCGTGCTTGTGCGGCGGGTAGCTCGACCAGTGCCCGTTCGGCGTGAGTACCTCGGTGACGAGTAGCCTCTCGACCGGCTCGTCGCCCATCAGGATGGGATGTATGCGCCGCTCCGCGTTCCCCGAGCCGCGCACCTCGACGGCGATGTCTTCCGGCCGCACCAGAAACGGAGCCGTCCCATCCGAAGCCGGCGCGGAGCAGACCGCAAGCTCCAGATAACTCACGGCCTCTATCCCGTAGT
>JACCTS010000015.1 GCA_013812245.1 Rubrobacter sp. | reverse complement strand
CCACGAGCGCGGCTATCGCCCCGGCGCCCAGGATCAGCACCAGCAGAACGGCGATTCCTCCGACAACCCAGGGCCACCGGCGGCGACGGCGTCTCGGTTGTTCTTGCGTCTGTTGGCCGGAGGCATCTTGCCGGCGCTCTTCGCCGTTCGCCGGCCTGTCGTTTCTGCCGCCCGGAGGCGTGTTCCCAGAATCCATGACGATCCCCTTTCGTTTACTGCGCCCCGCCGCCGGTCGCGCTGAGGATGACGGGGATTGCGATGGCCAGGACGATACCGAGCACAATTATAGAACCCAGGCAGCCAGCGCACGAGATGGCGCACGAGCCCGCCGATTCACCGTAGCCGATCCGGCGGGCGAAGGAAGCCCCGATCACCACCAGGACCGCGTGCCAGAGGGAGAAGGCATATCCCAGGAGTATGCCCAGATACCCGACGGCAACCGAGGTTGCGCTCCCCGGATCGAGCACCACCTGGGCTGCGGTAGTGACCCGGTCGATATGCCGCCCAACGCGAGCGGCACGAAGGACACACCCATGACCGCGAGCGTGGTGGAGAAGGGACCGCTACCGCCGAAAAAGCGTGTGGTGAGCTGCACAAGGAAAGAGATCGCTATCCACCAGAGAAAAGATGAAGTTGTGGACAGGATGATCGTACCGACCTCGTTTGCGGCGATAAGGTCGTCTATTACGTCCGGCGGAAGATCCAACTGCGACTGCTCGAACTGTGCCCGCGTCACGCCACCCAACACAGCGATGATCGCGTTCAGGAGGCCCAGGATCGCGCATACGGTGACCATGACTAAGCCGGGCAGAATCCGCCGCTCTTCGGCGATATGTCTCAGCGTTCGGGCCGGAGCTCAGATGATAGCCAGAGCTTGCAAGACTACGAGTCCTGGATGCGGCTGCTCCTGCGGGGGCGGCGTCCTTTGAGGATGTCGTCCTTGGCGGCCTCGGGGGAGATACGCTCGTCGCGGGCTTCGAGGGCGAGTTGCTCGCGGTGGAAGAGGATCCAGAGGTACAGGTCCATCTCGGTGCGGTCAGAGAAGGCATCGAGGATGCGCTCCTCCCGGATCATCTCGGAGATGGGACGGTACGAGTATTCATACCAGTCTCTTAAGACCTCCTCCGGCGAGACGTAGCGCCGCCAGAGCTGCGAGAGCCGGAAGCCGTGCGCCTCCACGTAGGTCGCCAGGCGCCGGTAGTCGGCCACGTCGGAGAGCTCCACCTTTATCTCAGGGAGAACGCGGTCCACGGGGAGACGCTCCAGGAGGTGGCGGTACTCCAGCTTGTGCAGGAGGTCGCGGGCCGTGAGGGTGGAGTCTATGGGGACGCGGGTGCGGAGCTCCGTGACCTCTGCGTCGATCATCTCTATACCCTGCTGGCGGGCGACGGAGACGCGGTGATTGCCGTCGTTGACGAAGTAGGCGTCCCCGATCTTGAACAGGCTGATAGGGGGGATCTCGCCGCGGCGCATCATCTGGTCTATGCGCTTCCAGCGCTCCCCGAGCCCCGGCTTGGACGGCAGAAACGCCCGGTCGAAGTCCCGGTGGCGGCCCACGCTGCCGACGATCTTGGAGGCTTCCACGGTCCGCATCCCCAGGTATGCCTGGGACACGAGGCCAAGGGTCTTCTTGACCTCGTCGAAGGAGAGCAGGCGGTTGGAGGCCGGGTCGCGGCGCAGGTATGCGCCGATGCGCCGCAGAAAAGCCCTGCGCCGCGCCCGCGAGAAATCTATGTCTGCCTGCTCATTAGGTTGCATTAGTCTGGCTCCACGCATCCGGTGGCCACGGCAACAAGAAGAATCTATCCCCGATCCGCCGCAACGGCAAGCCCCACCTCGGGAAGGTGTGTCAGATTTCGAGGATCTTGTGCCCGAACACGTTGAGCACCTTGGTGTCTCCTCGCGTGACGACCCGCTGCTGGTCCGCGCCGTAGAGGTGGACGTGCCCGTGCAGCCATAGCTCCGGCTGGTGACGGTCCATTATCCCGACGAAGGACTCGAACCCGATGTGGGCGTGGTCTTTCGCGTCCCCTAGACCGAACGGCGGGGAGTGGGTGACGAAGATGCGGGGTTTCTCCCGCCCGAAGAGGCCGCGCCACCGTATCCGGGCGGAGAGGGCGCGCGTCCGGCGGCGCATGTGGCGCTCCGTGTACTGGTTGGGGCCGCCGGAGTACAGGCGCGATCCGGAGAGCCCCGCGAGCAGGACGCCGTTGCCCTTGCCCTTCGCATCCTCCATCTCCACGATCTGGCCGTCCAGCGGCGTGCATCCGCCGGGGTACTCGGGGCTGGCGGGATCTGGGTCGTGGTTGCCCAGGACGTAGTAGACGGGGACGCCGAGGAAGGTGACCAGGTACTCCAGGTACCAGAACGGGAGGTCGCCGCAGGAGACCACCGCTTCAACGTCCCCGGCGTAGGCGTTCAGGCTCGGGCCCTGGAGCATCGTCTCCACCCGGTCGCTGACGCACAGGATCTTCACGCGTTCACCACGCCCGCCGTTTTACCATGCTGCCGCGCCACCTCTTTTACCGGCTGCGGGCTTCGGGGATTATCGGGGATGAGGCGCGGGTAGTACGCCGGTACAGGCACACGAGGCTGGAGGCAGAGTTGGCCGAACCAGAGACGCCGAAGCTGATGGTGGACGTGGTTATCCCCTCCGAAGAGGGCGTGGTGCTCATTCGGCGGGGCAGCGAGCCGTTCGAGGGGCAGTGGGCGCTGCCCGGTGGCTTCGTGGAGGTGGGAGAGACGGTGGAACAGGCGGCGGTGCGTGAGACCGCCGAGGAGACGGGGCTCAACGTCGAACTGGCACGCCTGGTCGGCGTGTACTCGGAACCCGACCGCGACCCGCGCGGCCACAACGTGAGCGTCGCCTTACTCGCCCGTGTGTTGAGTGGAGAGCTCTCCGCCGCCAGCGACGCTGCGGAGGTTGCGGTGCTGGACCCGGGCTCGGTGGAGCTGGCGTTCGATCACCGCCGCATCGTGGATGAAGCCCTAGGCATCGAAGCCGTTGACCGATAGCCTGGAGTTTGGCTTCGGCAGCCCGCACTAGAGACCGAAACTCCAACTTGCCGCGCTTCCCCAGGACGCCAGCAGAGGCCCAAACGGCATAACAGTACCCGGCATTCTCCGGGCACCGGTCCGGGGTCGGGAGGACGTGGGAGTAGATACGCCTGTGGCCGCGTTTATACCGCCGGTGAAGACGAGAAGTTACCATGGGTGGTGATCCGCAATCGGAGATGATGGAGGAACTGGCGTGGACGTTCTCGTAAGTGGGGCGACGGGTTTGATCGGGACGGCCCTCTCGGCGGAGTTGGCGGATGGGGGGCATCGCGTGGTGAAGCTTTCACGCTCCAGGCCGTCCTCCGAGGACACCGTCCGCTGGGATCCGGATCGCGGTTCGCTGGACGCCTCGCGTCTCGAAGGCGTGAGCGCGGTGGTGCATCTGGCGGGTGAGATCATCTTCTCCGGCCCGACGGATCGCTGGACCCAGGCGAAGAAGCAGCGCATCATGGAGAGCCGGAGGAAGGGGACGCGCCTGCTGTCGGAGGCCGTTGCCGGACTCTCCGATCCGCCGAGAGTTATGGTCAGCGCATCCGGAATCAACTACTATGGCGACCATGGCAACGAGCTGCTCACCGAGGAGAGCACTACGGGCTCGGACTTCCTCGCCGGGGTTTGCCGGGAATGGGAGGCGGCCGCCGACCCCGCGCGGGAAGCAGGAATCCGCGTCGCGCACACGCGCTTCGGAATAGTATTGAGCCCCAAGGGCGGCGCGCTCGGGAACACGTTGCCCATCTTCAAGCTCGGGCTGGGCGGCAAGATCGGGAGCGGCCACCAGTACTGGAGCTGGGTCGCCCTCGATGACGTGGTAGGCGCGATCATCCACTCCCTCACGAACGAAACCGTCACCGGTCCCGTCAATGTCGGCTCCCCGAACCCGCTCACCAACGCCGAGTACACGAAAGTCCTCGGAAAAGTCCTGAACCGTCCGACGCTCTTCCCGTTACCGGCTCCGGCGGCCCGGCTCATGCTGGGCGAGGTCGCCGACGCACTCCTGCTGGCGAGCCAGCGCATGGAACCCGCGAAGCTAAAGGAGACCGGTTACCAGTTCCGCTACCCGGAGCTGGAAAGCGCCCTGAGGCACCTGCTTGGGAGGTAAGCCGGGCTATGGAACAGGCTCGGGTGAAAGGCACAGAAGCCTACGCCCGGTTGCGGATCATCAGCGATGTTTTGTCCCCAGAGGAAATCTCGCGCCTCGTTGGCATGGAACCTGACAGGTCCTGGCGGAAGGGTGAAACAGGATATATGGGGAGGAGAAACTCCACGATGCCCGATGTGATAGAGAAGAATAGCGGGTGGGTGGTGTACTCACGACTTTCGCGATCCGAATTGGTGGAGACTCAGGTCGAGGAGCTGCTAGAGCGTGTCAGACCGTATGCCGGGAGGATCCGTACGCTATCAAAGTCCAGCGATGTGGTTTTGTCTTGCGCTATTTACGCCCACGAGGAATGGAATCTCGAACTATATGTAGGGAACCATCTTATCCACGCTATCGGTGCGTTGGGAGCTGATTTCTGGATCGACACGTACTTTCTGGCAGGTGAAGATGAGAGGTGAGAGCGCTCTTCAGCGGCTTCGAGGTCGTGTGAGGCGTGTTCGAAGCGGACTGGGACGCTCTCTTCGACGCGACGGCCCGGCGGGTACAATAGAGCAGCGCACGCCGGGAGGACGACACGAGGTAGCGAGGCCGGGATGACCATCAAGCCCAGGCAGGTCACAGCCGAAGAGCTTCTGGAGATGCCGGAGGACAGCGTTCGCCACGAGCTGGTAGAAGGGGAGTTGCGAGAGATGGCGCCAGCGGGCAACAGACACGGTTACGTGGCTGGAGAGTTTTTCGGGGAACTCAGGAACCACGTCAAAGCCAATAACCTGGGCCGAGTATACGCCGCCGAGACAGGATTCAAGATCTCTTCGGACCCCGATACCGTCCTCGCACCCGATGCCGCTTTCGTCCGACGGGAGCGGCTCGACGAGGTTGGCGAGGTAGACGGCTACTGGCCTGGTGCTCCGGACCTCGTGGTCGAGGTGGTTTCCCCGAACGACCGTCACTCCGGCGTGGTGGAGAAGGCGCTCTCCTGGCTCGGAGCCAGCTGCCGGATGGTGCTCGTAGCCGATCCGGAGCGTCAGGCCGTCACGGTATACCGCTCGCTCGAAGACATCCGCATCCTCACAGGGCGTGAATCGGTAGACGGCGCCGACGTGGTTCCCGGCTGGAGACTGCCTCTCTCGGATATCTTCGCGTAGGCAGGAGCCTGGTAAGTCTTCCGGGACGCCCACGCCTCACGCGGTTTGGGATCAGCCGCCGCGCTCCGACCGAAAACCGGCTTCACCCAACAATTCCCGCGCTTTCTCCGCCGCTTCCGCGTCCAGCGTGAGGACGAGGGCTGCGCGCTCCGTGTTGGAGTGGCGGACGTAGAGGTCGAGGATGTTGATGTCGTTGGAGCCCATGAGGGTCGTCACTTCGGCGAAGACGCCGGGACGGTTCTCGACCGGGATGGCGATGTCGGCGTTCTCGCCGCTCTTCTCGACCAGGATGCCGCCCAGGGCATCGTAGGCTTCGCGGGCGGCCAAGAAGCGGCCTTCCATTTTCCCTTTGTCCTGGATCTCGCTGCCAAGCTGCGCCATCGCACCCGCGAACGCCGCCAGCGCCTCCCCGAGGGCCGGCGCGTTCTCCGCCAGGATGTCCGACCATAGCTGCGGGTTCGACGCGCCTACGCGGGTGAGGTCCCGGAACGAAGGCCCGGCGAACGACAGGGCTTCAGGCGAGACGTCAGAGGCGACCTTGAGGAGCGCGGCGGCCATGAGGTGCGGCAGGTGCGAGAGGGCGGCCACGAGGAGGTCGTGTTTGTCCGGGTCCACGGCCGTCGGGGTGGCCCCGATCTCCCGCACGAAGGCGGCGATCTCGCGGTAGTCTTCCGGGGCGGTGCGCTCCGTGGGCGTGAGGAAGTAGCGGGCGCCGCG
>JACCTS010000606.1 GCA_013812245.1 Rubrobacter sp. | reverse complement strand
CGCTCGACCCCGGAGTAGATCCCGAAACCGTGCGCGAGCACCTGCAGGCCGTGCTAGTGGCGTGCCGGGGCGGCGCGGAGGCGGGTGGCATCGGAATGCTCTCCCCGCGCCAGCGTTTCGGGCGGCTGGTCGCCCCCCGCAGCACCGTGGTTCAGCCTTCCCCTGTTCACACCGGCTTCTCCGACGACCCCGAAGCCACGCTCGAACACCTCCTGCGGGTTATGGTCCATCCGCCGGACGGGGAACGCGAAGCGTAACCTGCCGGGCCTACTCGTCCGTGTCTTCCCGGGCTTTGTAAAAATGACACCTCAGGCTGCGGCGGGGCTGCGCCCCGCCAGAACACCGCCGTCTACCGGCAGCGTGGTACCCGTTATCCAACCGGCTCTCTCGCTCGCTAGAAACAGGATCGCCTCCACCACGTCTTCCGGTTGCCCGTGGCGACCCAGAGGATGGAAGCCGTTGACGGAGTCGAGCACCGTCCTGGCTTGCTCGGGCGTCATGAACCGCTCGTAAGCCGGGGTCTCGACGAACGCAAGCGCCACGGTGTTGACCCTAATGTTGTCCTTCGCCAGCTCGACGGACAGGTTCTTGGTAAGAGCGTGGCGCCCGGCCTGGGCTGCGGAGTAAGCGCTGGTCGGCGTGGTGACTATGGCATCCACGGCCCACATGGAGCCCACGCTAACGATCGCCCCTCCACCGCGCCGCCTCATCTCGGCAACGGCGGCCTGGGAGGTATAGAAAGTGGGTCTCAGGATGGAATCTATCGCCTCCTCGAAGTCCTCCTCACTCTCTTCCTCGAAGGGCTTGACCCTGAAGATGCCGGTGCTGTTGACGAGCACATCCACCCCGCCAAAGCGCTGAGTAGCCGCAGCGACGAGGGCTTTCACCGTCTCTCGCTTGCTCGCGTCGCCCGCAAAGAGTTTGGTCCTCTCGCCGGAGGGGTCAAGTTCCGCTTTCGCAGCGTCCAAGACCTCCTGGCGCCTGCTGTTGAGCACGACTCCCGCCGCGCCTTCTTCCAGGAACCTTCTCGCGGCGGCCTTGCCGATGCCGCCACCCCCGCCGGTAATGAGCACCACCTTGTTCTCGAATTCCATCTCTCTACCTCCTTTGAACCGGACGGGACAGCCAACGAGCCACCCCGTCGCGGTTTTCCGTGCTAATCGCCTTCAGCCTGCCTCGGAGGTCAGCCTTGCGTGGTCGTCCTACCGTCAGGCGACCGCGCCAGTACCGCTCTCGGTGGGCAGCCCGGCGCCAATCCAGTCCTGCTTGCCTTCCTCGTAGTCGTAGACGTTCTGGTAGCCCAGAGCCTCCAGGCGCTTGGACGCCTGGGGAGAATTCTGGCAGGCCCTGTTCGAGCAGTAGACGACGATCTCCCGCGCCTTGTCGGGCAAGAGCGTCGGGGCGAGCTCGTCCACCTGGTCGTGAGGCATGTTCAACGCACCCGGCAGGTGCGCTTCCTCGTAATGCCTGGCCGGTAGAGCCTCGACGATGACGAGGTCCTTATTCCCATCGAGCTTCGCCTTCAACTCCTCCCGATCGATTGTGGTAGCCACTGTTCGTTCATCTCCTCTCTTCTGAAACTCGTCGTATCTACAACGAATAATAGTGTACCAGCAATTCGTTGTATCTACAACTGGTTTTGGGTAAAATCTCTCCGTGGACGAGAAGGCGGACAAAGAGGGAGAGGAGTTCAAGGTTGTAAGTGAGGGCCTTGAGCAGAAGCGCAACGTTGCCTGGCGGACCTTCCTCACGGCTCATGCGGCGGCAATCGAGAAGATCGAGCGGGATCTGGCCGAAGCCGAGGTCCTGCCTCTCAGTTGGTACGACGTTTTGCTTGCGCTCTACGAGGCGCCGGACCATAAGCTGCGCATGCACGAGCTCGCTGGCGCCATACTGGTCACTCGGGGAGGCTTGACCCGGTTGGTGGCGCGGATAGAGAGGGCTGGGCTTTTAAGCCGGGAGCCGGACCCGGACGATGGCCGGGGGCTTCACGCCGTCTTGACCGGGGAAGGTCTCGAGTCTTTGAGGAGCACCTGGCCGGTCTACGCCGGGGGTATAGCCGAGCACTTCGGGCACCACCTCACCGACGAGGAGGTCGAGGTCCTCGACCGGGCGCTGCGCCGGGTGCTCGCCGCTGCCCGGGAGGGCTGATCTCCCTACGCCTCCGGCGACCATTACCGGCCTCCGGTCGGACGTTGTTAAATTGAATTGGAAGCTCAGGGTCTCGCATGCTTCTTTCTTATACTCACCATCGGGCGGAAGATTTACATCCCGCTCTCCTGTAGCATCTCGCCCGCAACCTGACGAGAGAAGGAGGCATCCCGCTTGGCGCTCTACGCCCTGAACCTGTTCGATCTTGCTGACAATGGCCTGTACCGTGAGTACTCGCGCCGTTCACCTGCGGCTGTCAAGAAGCACGGCGGGCGGGTGGTTGCGCTTGGGCGGCTGGGGGAGGCGTTGGACGCCGGGGGGCCGGAGGTCGGGCCGCGTCGGGGATGGTTAGGGATGCTCTTCGAGGAAGCCGAAGAGGGCCTGCCGGAACTCCTCGGGCTTCTCGACGTGCGGCGAGTGCCCGCAGTCTCCGATCACTTGTTCCCGGCAGCTCCCCCTGTCTGGACGTACGCCTCGAGCACGGCGCGTGTCTAGGAGACCATCGGCTGCGGGGGATACACTTCCTCCCCCGGCCACCCCGGCACCACTCCTATCTGGCCGAGGTAGCCAAAGTCCAGGAGCGAGGTGTCGGAGACGAGCGCGTCGTCTGCGCCCCGGATC
>JACCTS010000534.1 GCA_013812245.1 Rubrobacter sp. | reverse complement strand
GGAGGCCGCTGCGCGAGGTGTACGTAGCGTCGCATCAGGAACGTGAGGATCCGGTCTTTCTGGGCGACTCGGTCTTCGCCTGGTACCTGGAGCGTCTGAGCGATGTATGCGAGCCGCTGGTGCTGTTCGAGGGTGGAGGTGGGCTCAGAGCCCCGCGTACCCCGGATGATGAACCGGGTTTCTGGGAGAGCCGTGCCGAGATAACCGATAGCGGAAGCGCGGTTCTGAAGGGTAGGAAGGACCACATCGAACGCAACGGCATAGACCACTGGCTCGGGGGTGTCCATCTGGACGGCGGTGAGGCCCGGTGGCGATGGGACGAGACCACCGGGCGTATAAGAGAGGGCGCCGTCTAGAACTCTACGTCCCGCCCCGCATCCTGCTCCACGGCCCGGTCGTAGACGATGCGGGCGACGGCCATATCTTCGAGGGCGAGCCCCTGGCTGGCGAACAGGGTGATGTCCTCTGGGCTGTGGCGGCCCTTCATGTGGCCTGAGATGACCTGGCCGAGTTCGTAGACGGCCTCGGGTAGAATGGCGCCGGTCTCCAGGGACGGCATCAGGTCCCCGGCCTCAAGTCCTATCTCCTCCCGCGAATCCACGCACACGAAGCTGGCCCTCTTGACGACCTCCCGGTCGATCTCGCTCTTGAACAGCATATTCGATCCGGCGGTATTTACGTGCGCTCCCGGCCGCAACCACTCCCCATACAGCACCGGCTCGCGCGATGAGGTCACGGTCACCACGATGTCCTGGGCGGCGGGCTCGTCGGGGGCGTGTGTGGTCTCTATCTCCATGCCGAGCCTCTCGCCCATCTTCTCCGCGAACGCCTTGCGGTTGTCCTCCGAGCGGCTGTGGACGATGACCCGGTCGAGATCCTTGACCGAAGCCACCGCCTCTAGCTGGCTCTCGGCCTGCCAGCCTGTGCCGTAGAGGCCCACGCTCGCCGCGTCCCCGCGGGCCAGGTATTTAGTGGCTACGCCGGTCGCCGCACCGGTGCGGATCTGCCCGAGGCGGTCTGACTGGATGATGGCGAGCAGCTCGCCGCCGTCTGCGTCGAAGAGCATGGTGTAGAAGCGGGCTCCGGTGCGGGCGATGGTGTACGCCTTGAGGCCGAGCGCCCCGAACTCCGGCGCCCCGGCGAACATCACGTTCAGGCCGCTCCCCGGAAGGGATACCCGGCGGCGGGCGTGGTTGGTCGCCCGGCCCTCGGCGTGCTGGCGGAGAACGGACTCCACGGCGTCGAGCGCCGATGGCATGTCGAGCAGTTCTTCCACGTCGTTCTCGGTCAGGAGCAGGGTCACGCGATGTTCCTCCTGTTCGGGGGCTGTTTATCGGCTAGAATCTTGCGGGCCATGCGGGTTCTCGTGCTGGACAACTACGACTCCTTTACGTACAACCTCGTGCAGTACCTCGGCGAGCTCGGGGCCGAGGTCATCGTCCGCCGCAACGACGAGGTATCGGCCGAGGGTGTCCTCGCGCTCCACCCCGACAGGATAGTCGTCTCGCCCGGCCCCTGCACTCCCAACGAGGCCGGGATCTCGGTAGACCTGATCTCGAAGTCCTCCGAACACGTCCCTGTCCTCGGCGTGTGCCTCGGCCACCAGGCGATAGGCCAGGCTTTCGGGGCCGAAGTGGTGCGCGGCGAGCCCGTACACGGCAAGACGGCGAAGATCCTGCACGACGGCGAAGGCATCTACGCGGGTCTCGATCAGGGCTTCGAGGCCACCCGCTATCACTCGCTCGTCATAGAACCGGGCTCGCTGCCGGATTGCCTGGCGGTCACGTCCCGCACGGAGGATGGCACCATTATGGGCGTCCGGCACCGAGAGTTGCCGGTCGAGGGCGTGCAGTTCCATCCAGAGAGCGTCCTGACGATGAGCGGGCATGATCTCTTGAAGAACTTCCTGGCGTCGTGATCCGAGACTCGCTTAGGAAGGTCGCCGCCGGCGAAACTCTCTCCGAAGGCGAGGCCGAACGCGCCCTCGAAACCATCATGGAGGGGACGGTTCCAGCCGCAGTCACGGCCGCCCTCCTGACGGGGATGCGGCTCAGGGGTGAGTCCGTCGCCGAGATCGTCGGCTTCGCCCGCGCGATGCGTCGCTTCGCCGCAAACGTAGACGCCCCTCCCGAGGTCGTTGACACCTGCGGCACGGGCGGCGACGCCAAAGGCACGATAAACATCTCCACGGCTGCGGCGTTCGTGGCGCGTGGGGCCGGGGTCATCGTCGCCAAGCACGGCAACCGGGCCGCCACCAGCCGGGCCGGCTCCGCCGACGTGCTCGAAGCGCTGGGAGCCGGGATCGAACTCGGGCCGGACGAAGTATCCCGATGCATCGCCGAGACCGGAATCGGGTTCATGTTCGCCCGCACCCACCACCCGGCCATGCGCCACGTCGCCCCGGTGCGGGCCGAGCTCCCCTTCCGCACCATCTTCAACCTGCTAGGCCCCCTGACGAACCCAGCCGGCGCGAGGCGGCAGGTCATCGGGGTCTTCGGGAAGGACTACGTGCTGCCCGTTGCGGAGGCTCTCGGCTCTCTAGGTGCAGAGAAGGCCCTCGTCGTGCACGGGACGGACGGGATGGATGAGATCACGGTGACCGCCGAGACCGTCGTCGCCGAGGTCGGGGACGGCGGCATAACGGAGTACGAGATCTCACCCGAAGACCTCGGCCTCACCCGCCACGCTCCCGACGGGCTCCTCGGCGGGGACGCCCACCTGAACGCCCGCGTCCTGCGCGGCGTGCTCTCCGGCGAGGAGCGGGGCGCGGCCCGAGACGTGATCCTGGCGAACGCGGGCGCGGCCATCTACGTCTCCGGCGGCTCTGAGAGCCTGGAAACGGGTGTCCGGCTAGCCGAGGAATCCATAGCGACCGGAGCCGCCAGCCAGGCCCTCGAAGACTTCGTGAAGACCACCCGCCGCCTCTCGGGAGAAGCGTGAGCCGCGCCACCGTCCTAGACGACCTCGCCTCGGCCTCTCTCCGCCGCGCTGAGGAGCTAAACGAACGAATCAGCTTCGACGAGCTCTATGAACGGGCGATTCGCTTCGAGAAGCGGGACTTTGCGGGCGCGCTCGCCGCGCCGGGACTGACCGTTATCTCCGAAATAAAACGCGCCTCGCCCTCGGCCGGCTTCATCCGGGAGGTTGACCCCGCCGCGTGGGCCACGGGCTACGAGCGGGAGGGCGCGCGCTGCCTCTCCGTCCTCACCGAGCCGGACCGTTTCAAGGGCTCCCTCGAAGACCTCGACGCCGCGAGAGGGGCGACTACGCTCCCCGTAATCCGCAAAGACTTCAC
>JACCTS010000552.1 GCA_013812245.1 Rubrobacter sp. | reverse complement strand
GCTCTCGTGCCGTTGCCCTTTTTGCTGTTCGTCCATCATGGCACCTCCATGATATCCGCGTAAACAATTCCGGTGACATCTCTTGAAACTGTAACGCATTCGAGCAGGGCCGAATCTGCCGTGCGTTACCTCCCGCCGTTCGTTCGTAATAGTTTACGAGCGACGCGCCTTCACCAGGAAGCTTCGCGGCAGGCCCGGCAACCTTCGGGGCACCATCGGCCTGGGCCATCGCCCTGGGCCATCGCCCGAAGTTCGCCCCCTCCTCTCCGGGCTGTGTCACGTCCGCCTCCCAGCCGTAGCGGGCCATCAGCGTCTCTGGATCGTTTGTCCCGAATCGTCCAGGCGCGCCGCGCCGGGCGAGGGCAGCCCGCATCGGCCATGACACGGGAGAGAAGAACAGCCCCCTGTTCATCACGTCTAATCCGAGGAGGCTGCCGCTCGCCGTTAGCGTGCCTACCTTCTCCAGGAGTCCATGCACGGCGGCATGGGTCAGGTAAAAGAGAAGACCTTCTATGAGCCAGACTGACGGCCTCTCCGGTCTGTAGCCAGCGGCGAGGAGCGTCTCCGGCCAGGTCTCCTGACCTAGATCTACTCGAACCGTGCGCCGCTCGCAGCTTGCTTTTGCTCCGGCGGTCTCTATCACCTCTTCTTTGGCGTCCAGCACTTCGGGCAGGTCCATCTCGTACAACCGGGTCCCCGACGGCCAGTTCAGGCGGAAGGCTCGGGTGTCCAGGCCGGCCGCCGCGAGGACCACCTGGCGCACCTCCGATCTCCTACAGGCGTCCAGCAGGAAGTCGTCGAAGAAGCGGGTGCGGATCACAGGGTACAGTCCGGGGCTCTCCGAGCGCGCAGCGGATTCCATACGCTCCAGCCAGGCGAAGCCGTCGGGGCCGGCGAGCGCACTGGCGAGCGGGTCGTCGAACAGGCGGTCCGGCCGCTCGCCCTCCCTGGCCCTCGCCGCCGCCATCCACCGCGACGTCGGGGCTATAGGGTTGGTGGTAGGGTCCACGGTCACCCACTCATCTCCATCCTGTTAGCCCGAGCGGTTAGTCCGAGCGGGGCTCGAGCCAGTCCCGGACGCGGGGCCAGAGGCTGCCGACGGCCGCCGGCCCGACGAGCATCCCCACATGCCCGGCGTCCAGAGAGATGGACTCCTTGTCCTGGCTGCTGGCGAGAGTGGTCGTGGCCCTGGTCTGGGAGGGCGGGACAGTGTAATCCCACTTGCCCGAGACGTTGAGCACGGCGCACCGGATGTTGGAGAGGTCCACCCTGCGCCCACGAAGCTCCACTTCCCCCTTGACGAGCTTGTCGCGTTGGTAGAAGTCTCCGACCCACCTCCGGAAGATCTCACCCGGAAACGGCGCGGCGTCGTCGACCCACTTGCTCACACCCAGCCACGAACGCGCGGCAACGTCCCGCTCGGCTAACTCCCGTATCTCCCGCAACGCCTCGTCGTAGATGCCGAACCTTCGGCTAAAGTGACCAAAGGGCCGGGCGGCCGTGCCGACGGTGGCGGCCTGCGTGGAGGCCACCGCGTCGATGACCTGGCTCGCAAGGTCCGTCGGCAGGTTTCCCATAAGCCTCGGCACTATCGCCGGGTCGAAGTATGTCCCGCTGTTGCGGACCATCAGCGTCCAGAGCCCGAGAGGTCCCGGGTTTCGTGGAGCGAATTCCGTAGGCGCCGAGAGCATGACGAGGTTCTTGAGAGGTCCGTCGGGGAACAGGGAAGCGTACATGGCGCCCAGCGTGCCGCCCTGGGACTGCCCGAAGAGGCTGATCTCCTCTGCGCCCGAAATCTCCCGGATCTCCTGGACCGCGCCGTGCATGTAGTCCAGGACCAGATCCTCGATAGACAACCCCGCGTCCTCGGAACCGGAGATCCCGAAGTCGAGCAGATAGACGTCGAAGCCCTCCTCCACCAGATATTCCACCAGGCTGTTACCCGGCACCAGGTCGAAGACGTACGGCTTGAGTACGAAGCCGTAGATCAGCAGTATCGGAACCGCTCGTCTCTCTCCGCCATCGCCGCCGGCGGGCTGGTAGCGGAAGAGCCTAGCCTTGTTCCTGCTCCAGACCACCTCTCTGGGCGTGGCTTCCGTCTCGACCCCGATCTCCTTCAACAGCACATGCGTGCCCGTGGCGTACTTCCTCATGCGGATCGTCACCGGATCGTCGTAGTCGAATATGCCAAACGCCCCGAAGCTCTGTCCATTCAACCGGCTGCCCACTCCGTGGTTATTCATATAACTCACCTTACGCAGCGCATAGCGTTGGTTGTTTTGACCGATGCCAGTTCCTGAAGCTCCTGGTAGGCAGCCTGAGTGGCTTTGAGGTAGATCCGAGCGCGCAGTGCGAAGTGGTTGAGCTTCGTGGCGATCTTCATCCGTTCAAGCTTCACAAACGAGTAGATGGAAGCGAAAACGTGGTTGGACTGCGTCCTTATCGTCTTGGTAGGAGACTTGGCCAAAGAAGCATTGGACTTCAATGACTTATGATACTCCTCCACTTTCCACCGTCTCTGGTAGATCGTGCTCATCCGCTCATACTCGAGTGTCACGTCGCTACTAACCAGATACAAAACACCCTCGCTGCCGTCCTCGTTTTTGAAGACTTCCTTTGCCAGCAGCAATGGGAACTCTACTTGCTCCAGGTAGAGTTCCCGTGTCGTGCCCGCTTCCAGTTCAACTGATGCGACTCGCTCGTAGTTACCCTGCTTTTTGTCTTCGAGGCAAAGAGCTACCTTACGGTTGCTCTTTAGCGGCATGATGAAATCTTTCTCTAGATCCTGCTTTATGTAGCTCATGTTCTCCGAGGAGGCATACCAGACGTCGTTGAGGACGTAGCGGAATCCGATCTGGTTTCTCTGGCACGCGGCGAGCATCCTCCGGTAGAGTTCGTTCTTGGTCAGAGAGCTTTTTCTCTGCCACTTGCCCCTCTTTTCGTTAAAGACCCACTCGCTCTTGTTGACCAACTCGAAAGCTACCGGGATGGAAGCCTCGCCTACCCGGTAGAGTGCGCTAAGGAGGTTTATGCCTTTGACGGTTCGCCCCTGAGTATGGTCATAGTGCCAGCAGATGAGCTCGCTCTCGTCGGTGTAGGGCTTCTCCTCGATGGTGTCGTCTATGATCAAAACGCCATCCTTGTTCTCGGCTTCGAGCTTGCGCACCATCGGCTTGACCAGGCGCCACAGCTTGGAAGAGTCCAACTCCCTTTCGCGAAGAAAGCGGGTAATCTTGTCGTGGCTGATAGCCCCGTTGGTCATCGCTGAGAGGCCGGTGGCGGTGGTGTAGGAGAAGGCACTGAGCAGGTAGTCGGAGTAGAGTTCGAGGAGGTCTCTGTTCATGATGTTCTAAACTCTACTCCATCCCGAGTAAGCTCACCTCTATCGGTACTTCTTGCATAAGATGAGTCATATAATTCATTTACCACCTTCGCTGTCGCCGAAGTCTTCGTTCTTGTATCCGATCCTTAACGAGATCTATATGCATTTTACATATATGTTCAGACCCGTCAACGGCAGTATGTAGACCAGGGTTGGCAACTGCCTCAAAGGCGTATCGGCGGCGCGTCCTGGACCAGAATCGGTTGTGCGAGGGATCTCCACTACTGCCCGGGGAGGCACCGCAACCACGGAGCCACGGATGATTTTCCTCAAATCATCCTTTCCTTTCCTCCTTCGGGTTTTGCGTCCCCGCCCCTTATACCCGGCAGCGGGCGGAACATCCGCCTCCCGCTCTCCGGTAATATTCTACCGGCAGCCGGACGAGAAGAGGAGGCACCTTTGTCACTCTACGCTCTGAACCTGTTCGATCTTGCGGATAACGACCTGTACCGGGAGTATTCGCGTCGATCGCCTGCGGCCGTCAAGAAGCACGGCGGGCGGGTGGTTGCGCTTGGGCGGCTGGAGGAAGCGTTGGATGCTGGCGGGCCAGAGGTCGAGCCGCGCCGGGTGATGATCCTGGTCGAGTGGCCCTCCCAGGAGGCGTTCGACGCCTTCCTCGAAGACCCGGACCACGCGGACCTGCACCCGCTGCGCGAGGACGGGACCCGGAACTATCTCTGGTGGACCTACGAGCGGCTGGAGGACCTGCGCCCAATCTTCGCGGATCGTTCCGAGTAGCGCGTGCCTCTAGCCGTGGATAACATGATCCAGCGGACGTAACCCGGCGACCGGGAGGGAGATGGCGAAGCTCAGCAGCCACGCGGACCCGAAGAGCGAAGGTTTTCGGAAGAACGCCGAAGCCTTCGAGAAGCTGCTCGCCGAACTGCGGGATCGCTCCGCGGAAGCCCGGCTCGGCGGTGGAGAGCGGGCGCGGAGGCGTCACGAAGACCGTGGCAAGCTCCTGGTGCGAGATCGGGTGGAGCGGCTGCTAGATCCCGGCACCGCCTTCCTGGAGCTCTCGCCGCTCGCCGCCTACGGTATGTACGAGGGCGACGTGCCAGCAGCGGGCATCGTTACCGGCATAGGCCGCGTCGCGGGGCGGGAGGTGATGGTCGTCGCCAACGACGCCACCGTGAAAGGTGGTACGTACTATCCGATAACCGTCAAGAAGCACCTGCGGGCGCAGGAGGTCGCAGAGGAGAACCACCTGCCGTGCGTGTACCTGGTGGATTCTGGTGGGGCGTTTCTGCCTTTACAGGATGAGGTGTTTCCGGATCGAGATCACTTCGGCCGCATCTTCTATAACCAGGCGAGGATGTCGGCGAAGGGGATACCCCAGATCTCCGCTGTCATGGGGAGCTGCACCGCCGGAGGAGCCTACGTCCCGGCGATGAGCGACGAGGTCGTCATATTGAAGGGGACCGGCACGATCTTCCTCGGCGGTCCCCCGCTCGTGAAAGCCGCGACCGGCGAAGAAGTCACCCCCGAGGAGCTTGGCGGCGCGGATGTCCACACCCGCCTCTCGGGCGTCGCGGACCACTTCGCCGAGAACGACGAACACGCCCTCGCCATCGTCCGTTCCGTCGTCGAGAACCTGAACCGCGAGAAGAATCCCTCGTGGATCGTGGAAGAGCCAGAGGAGCCGCTCTACGATCCGTCGGAGTTGTACGGCGTGGTGCCCGCGGACTATCGGCAGGGATACGACGTGCGGGAGGTCATCGCCCGTGTAGTGGACGGCAGCCGGATGCACGAGTTCAAGCCGCTCTACGGCGAGACTCTGGTGTGTGGCTTCGCCCGGATCTTCGGCCACCCGGGCGG
>JACCTS010000533.1 GCA_013812245.1 Rubrobacter sp. | reverse complement strand
CGCTGTAGTGGATCACCGTCACGTTTGCCGCCATCGTGTCTCCTTTCACTTAAACGGACGTGCGTCCACTTCAAAGTCAAAGGGTAACGCGGTAGACTTCGGGCGTCAAGGTTTTTTCTGAGGTTGTGGAGATGGATCGGGCGGAGATTACAAACGTAGAGGGCCGGTGGAACCTGGATCACCTGGGGCACGGAACGTCTCCTGGACCGGAGCGCAAGGACGCAGTGCGCAATCGGCGAGCCATAGTCGAGGCGGCGCGGACGCTGTTCGACGAACGCGGCGTAACCCGGGTGACGATGGAGCAGGTGGCGAAGGCGGCCGGAGTCGGGAAAGGCACCCTCTACCGGCGCTTCCCGAACAAGGGCCTGCTCTGCCAGGCGCTCCTCGATACACCGACCCGCACCTTCCAGGAAGAGACCATGAGGCTGCTCGGCGAGTCCGGCATGGGACCGCTCGATAAGCTCGATGTCTTCCTCGACCGGCTCGTGTGGTTCACCGAGGAGAACCTGGATCTGCTCTACGGCGGCAACGAGCCCCTGTGCGGGGCGGACAGGATCTCACGTTACGCCCATCCTGCCTTCGACTGGCGACGATGGACCGTCCTCAGCCTCTTGCGGGAAGCCGAACGCACTGGAGAACTCGGAGACGACCTCGACCTCGAATACGTCGCGGCGGCCCTCCTCACCCCGCTCGACCTGGACTTCTACTACTACCAGCGGCGCGTAAAGGAGCTTCCGGTCGAGCGCATCAGCGCCGGCCTCCGCTCCCTCGCGCCGGGCGTGCAGACAGACTGATACGGATACGAAGCGAGAATAGGAGAAAACATGGAACTCGGAGGAATACACCACCTCACGGCGGTCACCACGGATGCGGCGGCTAACGTGGATTTCTACACGCAGACGCTCGGTATGCGGCTCGTGAAGAAGACCGTGAACCAGGACGATGTCTCGGCCTACCATCTCTTCTACGGCGACGAACTTGGTAATCCGGGGACGGAAGTCACCTTCTTCGACTGGCCGCAGTTCAGGATCGCACCGAACCACCCTGGCGCCGGTGAGATCTCCGAAACCGCCCTCCGCGTCCCTGACCGGGCCGCCCTGGAGTGGTGGACGCAGCACCTCACAGACCTCGACGTGAACCACGGCGAGATAGTCGAGGTTGACGGACATCCCACCCTCCCTTTCACCGACCCCGAAGGCCAACGGCTCCGGCTTCTCGCCGACGGAGGCGCCGGCGTCTCATCAGGCACCCCGTGGGACGAAAGCCCCGTGCCCAGCGAGGCCGGCATAACGGGCCTCGGGGCCGTCGAGCTTACCGTACACGAGCTCGAGCCGACAGCGTGGGTGCTCACCGAAGTGCTCGGGTTCCGGCGGATCGACGAGCGCGACGAAGGCGGTGGCCGGGTCGCCCTCTTTGAGGTCGGTCAGGGAGGTCCGGGAGCCGAGGTGCGGGTCGTCGAGCGCCCGGATGCGCCGGCGGCGCATCTGGGACGCGGTGGCGTCCACCACGTCGCCTTCCGGGCGCCGGACGATGAGGAACATGCCGCGTGGGGAAACAGGGTCAGGGCTTATAGACTCGGCGCCACGCCGGTAATTGACCGCTATTATTTTAAGTCCATCTACTTCAGGGAGCCAGGCGGCATCCTGTTCGAGATCGCCACGGACGGCCCCGGCTTCGCCACGGACGAGGACGCGGAACACCTCGGAGAACGCCTCTCGCTGCCACCGTTCCTCGAACCTCGCCGCGCGGAGATAGAAGCCGGCCTGAAGCCCGTCGCGGCCGGAGGTAGCGCCGCTGCACGTTAGGCCCGCCCCGGCATTGGGTATTCAGGCCATCGCGGAAAGTCCACGCCAGACGGCGTGGAGGATCGTACCTAACGATAGCAAAAGGAAGTTCGCGTGGGTAGAGAAGAAGAACGATTGAGTAACCTGGCGACGCTGGTGGTGCGCCTGGTGCTCGGCGGGTTCCTGGCGGGCCACGGGGCCCAGAAGCTGTTCGGATCCTTCGAGGGGCCGGGGACCGAAGGCACCACGCAGATGGTCGAGTCACAGGGCCTCAAGCCCCCGAAACCCTGGGCCGTGCTTGGCGGCGCCTCCGAGTTCGGCGGCGGCACGCTCACGGCGCTCGGGCTGCTCAACCCCCTGGGTCCCATCGGGGTCATCGCGGCAATGGCGATGGCGGCCAAGACGGTCCACGCCGGACAGCCGATCTGGGTGACCGAGGGCGGCGCGGAGTTCCCCGTCACCAACATCGCTGTGGCCACGGCGCTCATGCTGGGCGG
>JACCTS010000505.1 GCA_013812245.1 Rubrobacter sp. | reverse complement strand
GGCAAGGCACCGGGTTTTGGTCCCGGGATCGCAGGTTCGAATCCTGCCGCCCCAGCCGTAGAGTTCGCGTCCGCTCGCAAGCTGCGCGGTCCCAAAGCAGATCTTAAGGAGCCATCGAGCACATGCCCCCAGAAGAGAATCCGCCGATCTTTGCCGTCGTTCTGGCGGCGGGCAAAGGCACCAGGATGAGGTCCAACCGCGCGAAGGTGCTCCACACCCTCTGTGGGGTTCCGATGGTCAACTACGCGATCGGAGCCATAAGATCTCTGGACCCCGAATGTACCCTCGTGGTTGTGGGCCATCAGGCGGAGGAAGTGCGGGCGATTCTACCGCCTGATGCGAACCCCGTGATGCAGGAGGAACAACTCGGCACGGGCGACGCCGTGCGGGTCGCGCTGGAGGCCATCGAGGAGGAAGAGGGCGTGCTCCTCGTGGTGAACGGGGACGGGCCTTTGATCTCGGATCGTACGCTCGGAGGGCTCGTGGAACGGCACCATTCGGCGGACGTCGGGGCGACGGTGCTGGTGGCGGAGCCGCCGGACCCAACTGGTCTCGGGAGAGTCATCGAGGACGCCGGTGTGGTGCGGATCGTCGAGGAGCGGGACGCGACGGAGGAGGAGCGCGAGGTCCGGCAGGTCAACCTGGGGCTGTACGCTTTCGGGCTGCCGGAGATCCGGGAGGCTCTGGGGAGCCTGGGGACGGATAACAACCAGGGGGAACTATATTTGACGGACGCCCTGGAGATCATCGGCCGCGGGAGCCGGGCGGTGACGTACCGGCTGAAGGACCTCGAGGAGGCGAACCTGGTCAACGACCGGGCGCAGCTCGCGCGGGCTGAGGAGATCCTCAGGCGCCGCATCCTGGACGCCCACATGCGGGCTGGGGTGACGGTGCGAGATCCGGCCTCGACGCATATCGAGGCCTCCGTGGAGATCGGAAGGGACACGGTGATCCTACCAGGCACCTTCCTGCGCGGCGAGACGAGAATAGGGGCTGACTGTGTGATCGGTCCGTCCACGGATCTCCTGGATACCGTGGTCGGGGACGGGGCGCAGGTCGAGCACTCGGTCGGCCGAGGGGCTGGCGTGGGCGCGGGGGCGACCGTCGGACCTTTCACGTACCTGCGACTAGGTACGATCCTGGGCACGGACTCCAAGGTCGGGGCGTACTGCGAGATCAAGAACACCAAGGTGGGGGAGGGCAGCAAGGTTCCTCATCTCAGCTACGTGGGCGACACGGAGATAGGAGAGGGCGCGAACCTGGGCGCGGGTACCATCACCGCCAACTACGACGGCAAGACCAAGAGCCGCACGCAGATCGGGGACGGCGTTTTTACGGGGGTGAACACGAGCTTGATCGCCCCGGTTACAATAGGGGACGGCGCGTACCTCGGGGCCGGCAGCGTAATCAATAAAGACATTCCACCGGGCAAGCTGGCCGTCGGGATGCCGGCGCGTGTGATCCGGGACGCCCCAGGGAACGATAAACAAAAGCGGCCACGAGACGAGACGGAGGGTTAGCGCGGCGATGCACAACGGCTACCTGTCGCAGACAACCGAGAAGCGGCTAATGCTCTTTTCCGGGCGCGGATATCCGCGGCTCTCCGAAAGGATCGCCGACCGCCTGGACCTGGATCTGGGCGGCGCGCAGATCGAAACGTTCCCGAACGGCGAGGTCTACGCCCGCTACCACGAGTCGGTGCGCGGTGCGGACGTGTTCATCATCCAGTCCCTCTGCCGGCCCGTGAACGATAACCTCATGGAACTCCTGGTGATGATAGACGCAGCCAAGCGGGCGTCGGCCAAGCGCATCACGGCGGTCATCCCGTGGTACGCCTACTCCCGCCAGGACAGGAAGACCAAGCCCCGCGAGCCCATAACTGCGCGGCTGGTGGCCAACATGATCCAGGCCGCCGGCGCCGAGCGGGTGATGACGATGGACCTGCACGTCGGGCAGATCGAAGGCTTCTTCAGTTTCCCGGTGGACCACCTGACGGCGATGCACACGTTCGTCGACTACTTCGTGGAGGCGGGCTTCCGCGATGCGGAGGATGCGGTCGTCGTGGCCCCGGATACGGGCGAGGCCAAGGTTGCAAAGAGGCTCGCTGACCACCTTGAGCTCCCGTGGGCCATCCTGAGCAAGACCCGTCGCGGGCGGGGTGAGTCCGAGGTCACGCACGTTATCGGCGATGTGAAGGGAAGGCAGGCGATCATGATAGACGACGTGATCGCCACGGGCGGCACCCTGGTGAACGCGGCGAAGCGGCTCATGGAGGATGGGGCGACGGAGATCTACGCGGCCGCCACGCACGGCGAGTTCTCTGGTGACGCATACCGGAAGATCGAAGATTCTCCCATAAGAGAGGTGGTCGTCACGGACACGCTTCCCTTGAAGGAGGGCGAGCCGCAGTCTAAGATACATACGTTAAATATCGCTCCGATCCTCGCGAGCGCCATCAAGAACGTCTTTACGGACGAGTCGGTTAGCGGGGTCTTTATGGGCGAGAATCAGCTTTTTTAGTAGTTCTGGCAGGAGACTTACGGGAGTTCAGATTATGGCAGAGAACGTGGATTTGCAGGCGAGAGAGCGCGAGGGCCGAGGAAAGAACGATGCCCGGCGGCTTCGGGCGACGGGGTTCGTTCCCGCCGTGCTCTATGGCGCGAGCAACGAGGCCGGCAGGAGCACCACGCTGGCTGTCCCGGACAGGACGGTGGACTACACCCTCACACACTTCGGGGACAACGCCCTCTACGACATAAGTGTGGGGTCCGACACATCCACAGCCCGCGTCGTGGACGTGCAGCGCGACCCGGTCTCGGGCCGGCTGGTGCACATAGACTTCGCCCCGGTGAACATGCAGGAGAGGATCGAGATCACGGTTCCGCTGACGGTCGAAGGCGAGGCGCCTGGCGTGGAGCAGGACGGCGGCGTGTTGCAGCAGGTCGCTTACGAACTCCAGGTCGAATCTCTTCCGGGGAACATCCCGCAGGAGATCACAGTCAACGTGTCCAACCTCCAGATGGGCGAGAACCTGTCGCTCGGCGAACTGACGCTCCCAGAGGGCGTGTTGTTAGTCTCTGAACCGGAGGAAGTCGCGGTGACCGTGGTGGCGCCGACAGAGATCACCGAGGAGGAGATCGAAGCGGCCGGCATCGTCGAGGAAGAGGCCGAAGCCGTCGAGGGAGAGGAGGCTGCTCCCGAGGATGTGGAAGAGGGCGAAGAGGCTGCTGCGGAGCAACCCTCCGAGGAAGAGAACGAGTAATCCCGAACCGGCGGCGCGCGGCGCAGCCCGCGCCAGTGACGGAACGAGCGGCGGGGGACCTTTGCGGTCCCCCGTTGTCTACGGTCTGGGGAACCCGGGCCGCCGCTACGAGCGCACCCGTCACAACGCGGGTTTTCTCGTGGCCGACGAGTTAGCCCGCCGTCACGGCGGCGACTGGCGTCGGAAGAAGCGATCCGAGGCCGCCCGGGTCAACCTCGGGTCTTCATCCGCCGATCTCATCAAACCCCAGACGTTCATGAACGACTCCGGCGCGGCGCTCGACGCATTCAGGACGGAAGACCTGATCGTGGTTCACGACGACCTGGACCTCGAGGCGGGTGTCGTGCGCGTGAAAGTGGGTGGTGGAGCGGGCGGCCACAACGGCCTGCGTTCCATCATCTCGCGCCGGGGCAACGATTTCGTCCGGGTTCGCATCGGTATCGGGCGCCCGCCTGTGGGCCTGACCGTCACCGACTACGTACTCGGCAGGATGGACGCGGAGGTCAAGGAGGCCATCCCGCACGCGGCGGATGCGGTGGAAGCCGTGATCGAAGCTGGCCCGGAGGCCGCGATGAACCGCTTCAACGTTAGGGGTTGACGGCCTGAACCCTCAGGAGACGCCAGCGCGGCGTGCTTCCTCCACGGCCTGTTCGACTCCTCTGGTCCAGGGTTCTCCGTGCCCGGTGAGCACTGTCCGGGTGCCAGTTTCGGCGAGTGCGTCTAGCGAGGAGAGAGCACGCTCGCTGTCGGCGGTCGCGGCGCGGGCAACGATCCGGGGTCCGGGCTTCGCGGTGTAGGGATCAAGGGTTACGATCGCGTCTCCTGCGATGACGCAGTCTCGGTCCGGCAGGTGCAGCGCGCAGTGGCCCAGGGTGTGCCCCGGCGTGAAGACGACGCGCGGGGAGCCGGGCACCGGGAGCGTACCATCCATGTATCGCCGCACTTCTCTTACGGGCTTTGGCCAGAAGGCCCGGTTGCGCACCAACGAAGCGACTATCGGGGCCGCCCGGAGCTGGGTGGCGAAGTAGTATGAGCGGGGCCGCTCGTGGGCGTACTGGAGCGGATGGCGGGTGAGCGGCACGTCGTTCTCGTGGACCCAGACCGGCACGCCGAGGCTGGCGCGGGCGCGTTCCGCGAAGCCCAGGTGATCGAAGTGGGCGTGCGTTAGGACGACGGCCTCGATGTCCGAGAGCCGGCGGCCTATACTTTTGAGGGCTTCGATCAGCGAGTCCCACGAGGTCGGCACGCCCGTATCCACCACGGTGAGCCGTCCGCCCTCTTCGACGATGTACCAGTTGGTGTAGGCGTCCTCGACCCTGTGGACTCCGGGCGCGACGTTCTTCTGAAACAATTGGTATCTCCTTTTCAGCTCCTCGCCTCATACGGGTTCTGGCCGTCCCCGGAGTCCTCTGTCTGGTTGCGGCGCCGCTGCCGGTAGCCGTAGGCGGCGCCGCGCACCGCATCCTCATCTTCCAGCGACGAGCCCAGGGCGCCTGCGAGAGTCGCCAGCGAGGCCGCCATCCAGGACAGAGTCAGGTACTCGCTGAAGCCGACCGGGTGCTTGAGGATGGTCTGGAAGTATGTGCCCGGCACGAAGACCCACGCCGCGATAAAGATGAGCGCGAACAGCACGGCGTAGGCGATGAGCACGGCGACGCTTATCGTCAGCACGGTAACGCCGTTGTAGAGTGCCACCCACTTCCGCTTCTGGCAGTCTTCCTGACGCTCCCACAGGTGGTGGGCGACTATGATCCAGGCGACCATCGCCACGATGGCCGTGACCATCAACAACAAGAGACGCGGCCAGCCCACGGAGTCGGCCAGGATCCAGAGCGTGGTGATAACCAGTGCATAGGCGCCCGTGGCGAACGCCGCAGCGAGCGTGCCCTTGAAGCTGGGGAAGAGCTTCCAGGGACGGTTGGCGAGCACCATCCCCGACAGCAGCCGCACGGAGCCGCGTACTACGGGCGCGGTGAAGCGCGCGTCGACGTCCATCTCCTTCATGTCCCGGTCAGGTGGCTCGACCCGCCGGTAGGGTCGTAGAAGCTCCGCCCGCCGTTCACCGTCCGCCGGATCATCTCGCCCGAGATCAGGGCTCCTGGCGTACAGCTCGCCGACGAGCTGGAGAACGACCTTCCGCGCTCGCCGGCGCAGTTGCGTGGTCCCCAGGGCGGGCAACGAGAGCCCTGCTACCTTGCGTCCCACGCTCAAATCGGCCACGACGACGGACCCGCCTCTGTACACCGGCAGATCGGTCAGGCAGACCGCAAGGTCCCAGCCTTCCTCGAGCCTGCTCTCGCGGCAGGCATCGAGAAGCTCCGGGGCGTCTCGCTCGCTGCCCGTGAGCGGGTCAACGACGACCGGGATTTCCCAGGAGACGTGGTCGTCCACATGCCTACCCAGAAGCTCTGGCAACTTGACTGCAAGCTCTTCGGCGACCCTCTCCGGGATGTCGGGAGCGGCCACTAGGCCCACAGTCACGGTGTCCTCCGGCGAGAGACAGGTGGTCCGGGCTTTTTCCGGTTGCGTCACCTGTCTTTCGTTACCTTCCTTCTCGATGCGATGCTGTCAAGGCTGGAGCAGAACCTTGATCGCGCCGTCCTGCTTCTTCTGGAAGATTTCGTAGCCGCGCGGCCCCTCTTCCAGCGGCAGCCGGTGCGTCGCAAAGCTCTCGACCCCAAGCGGGTCGTCGTCGCCGGTCAGGAGCGGCATGATGTCGTCCACCCAGTGTTTGACGTTGGCCTGTCCCATCCTGAGTTGTATCTGCTTGTCGAAGAGCGTCAGCATGGGCAAGGGGTCGGCCATCCCGCCGTAGACCCCGATCAGGGAGATGGTGCCGCCCCTGCGCACCGTGTCAATCGCCTGGTAAAGGACGTTCAGGCGATCAACCCTAGCCTCCTCGAACACCTTTTGGGCTGCTGCGTCGGGGAGGAGGCCCGCGATCTGCTGCGTGAGCCCGGTGGCCGGTGAGCCGTGGGCTTCCATCCCGATCGCGTCTATAACCGAGTCGGGACCACGGCCGTCGGTCATCTCGCGGATGGCCTCTGGAACGTTGTCGTGCCCACGAGCATCGAGCACCTCTATACCATTGCTGCGCGCTCTCTCTATCCGCTCTGGCACGATGTCCACGGCGATGACCCGATGGCCGCGATGGCGGGCGATACGAGATGACATGTCCCCGATCGGACCCAGGCCAAAGATGGCGACGCTGCCATTATCTCCGTTGGGAATTCCAGCATATTCGACCGCCTGCCACGAGGTGGGCAGCACGTCGGAGAGATAGACGAAGCGGTCATCGGGCGAGTCAGCGGCCTCCTCGGGCAGCTTGATCGGCGTGTACTGAGCCTGCGGGACCCGCAGGAACTCAGCCTGTCCGCCGGGTACCTCCCCGTAGAGCTTGGAGAACCCGAACAGGGCGGCGCCCATGCCCTGCTCGCGCACCTGGGTGGTCTCGCATTGTGTTTGGAGACCCTGGTCGCACATAAAGCAGTGGCCGCAGGAGATCTGAAATGGTATCACCACGCGGTCGCCAGGCTTCAGGTTCGTGACCTCGGGGCCAACCTCTTCGACTATGCCCATCGGCTCGTGGCCCAGGATGTTCCCCTCCCCCATGAACGGGGTGAGCACCTCGTAGAGATGCAGGTCCGAACCGCAGATGTTGGTCGTGGTTATCCGTATGATGGCGTCGTTGGGCTCCTGGATGCTCGGGTCCGGCACGTTGTCCACCCGAACGTCGCGTTTGCCGTGCCATGCAAGTGCTTTCATCTCGTCCTCCCGGGATTGTGTTCACCGTGTCTAGTAGCGTTTGTACCCGTGACGGCACATTGTCGAGCGCTCATCGGGACGATCCCTCTACACACTTTGGGCCATTTTCTCCCATGTACCTTCTCCCGGTGACCCGTCGCCGCGATCAGTGGGTCGCGCGTCATGTACACCCCTTCTCCGTGCTATCCGAGGGACTATCCGCCGCGCGACCCATAGCGCTCGCGCGGCCACTCTCACTAGGGCGTCACGGTGTAATCTGGGATCACGGTCTACTGGAAGCCCGCCTCGGAGATGGACTACCGCTTTGTCGCGGCGATTTGGTGCTTACTATTAGGCCGGTCTCAGGCGGAGCGGGCCTGATCGGCGTGCTTGCCCTCGCCAATCTCCTCGACCACCTTGGCGCAAAATGCCTCCAAGTCGCCGGGGTTGCGGCTGGTCACAAGACCCTGGTCGGTCACGACCTCCTCGTCCACCCAGTTGCCGCCCGCGTTGCGGATGTCGGTCTGGAGGGTCGGAAACGAGGTCAGGGTACGGCCCTTGACCACGTCCGCTTCGACCAGCGTCCAGGGACCGTGGCAGATCACACCAACGGGCTTGGCCTGCTCGAAGAAGCCCCGGACGAAAGCGACCGCGTCCGCGTCGCCGCGCAAGTTGTCCGCGCCGACGGTGCCGCCTGGCACGATCAGGGCGTCATAGTCGTCCGACGAAACATCGGCCACGGCCTTCTCCGCCGTGAACGTCTCGCCTGGGTTGACATCGCTGTTCATCGTCTGGGCCTCGCCGGCCTGCAAGCCCACGACCTCGACCGTCGCCCCCTCGGCCTCGACGGCCTCCTTCGGCTGGACGAACTCTGCCTGCTCCGTACCCACCGGAGCGATAAGTATGGCTACCTTCTTGCCCTGCAACTCGTTTGCCACAAGCTCTCCTTTCGATTGTTTGGCCGATGGCTTGTCCCGCGTCGTATTGTAGACGTGCGGGTTTTAGCCAGCGTGGATCATTTCACGATCCTTGTCGTCTTCGAGAAGTCCTTTACCCTGGAGTGGACGCTCCTGAAACTCGGATCCCGCATCCGGCGGCAAGAGTGGCCCGAAATATGCAGGAGATCTGCGGCTCTGCCTGGATCGGGCCGGGTTCCGCCCTCTACCGCAGCAGCACCGGCCCTTCTCCGATACGGACGCGGAAGAGTGTGTAGGGCTTCTGCCGCAGGTCTTCGTCGCCCTGGTACTGTGCCTGCCGGTGCAATTGGTTGGCCGTGACGTAGAGGTATCCGTCGGCCGCTACCGACATAGTGTCAGGCCACAACAGGCGCGGGTCGTGGGCAACCGTCTCCCACTCGCCCCCAGGAGCGCGACGCAGGATGGCGTTGTGCTCGAAGTTGGTCGCGTAGAGGTTGCCCGCCGCGTCCGTCTCCATGCCGTCCCCGGCGCCTCCCTTGTCGCCTTCGGAGGTCACGGTAAGGGCGACCTCGCCGTCGCCGAGCGAACGGTCGCACAGGATGTCGGCGGAGACGCTGTAGAGTTGCCGGCTCATCAGCGCACAGTAGTATAGGCGCGACCCGTCAGCCCCGATGGCTATGCCGTCCGAGCCCATCGTGATGGGGTTCGTGGAGCCGTCGGGATCACGTTCCATCAGCGGCCTTCCCTCGACCACGGGCAGGAAGCCTGGCGGCTGCTCGGCCTTCGTTGAAGGGTGGTCGTGGAGGCGGCGCCAGCTCTCGCCGGAGGCCAAGTCCACCACGATGATGCCGTTCGGTCCTCTGTCGGAGGAGTCGGCAATGAAGGCCACGCCCTCGTCGCCGCGCCGCAGGTCGAAGCGCACGTCGTTGAGGTAGGTGGTGGGTAGGGCTACATCCTGGGAGAAGAGGATAGTCTTGACGACCTCGTCGGTCTCCAGGTCCACGCAGACCAGTTTTGGCCTGCCGTACTCGGTTGGCTCAAACAGGGGGCTTCCGGTGTCCAGGATCCAGAGCCGGTCCGCAGGTCCATGACCACGCTCTGCACCGAGACCAGTTTGTCTGCCTGGTCCTTGCTCTCCACCCGGTTGATGTACGCGTTCGGGAACGGTGTCTCCTAGCCGTCCCGGACCTCGGCCACCGTGAACTCCACGTCGTCGCCCCATTTCGGGAAGTTTATGAAGATGCGCCCCTGTGGGATACCGTCACGCCGGTCAGCATCGGGCCGTCGAAGTGGGCGACGGTTTCGAGTTCGCCCAGCGGCCTTCCGGCGGGCAACTCTTGTGACTGCGCGCTCGTGGTCTCCTCTCCCTGGTAGTTGCTCAGATGCCCGTGCTCTGATTTGTAATGGTCTGGCGTTCGGGGACGATCCAGAGCATAACCCGCTCGCTCTTTGTCGTCCGGGTTGTAGTCCTGGCCGTGGTACTTCTGGGACAGCTCGTCTATGTGGTCGCGAGCCTCCTGTCCCCTCACTTCTTCCACCACCCGGCCACGCGCCTCGGCGTTGTGGTAGGGGTCTTGCTCGTTACGGATGGTCAGGGTCACCCTGGGATCGCGCTCGATGTTCTTGTACTTCTGGCGGTGTACCTCGGTGTTTACGACGAGGCGCTCGCCTCGGTGTGGACCCAGATCAACTGCATCTGAAAGTTGCCGCCTGGCAGTACCGTGGTGATCGAACCGTAGTTGGCTCCCCGCGCCAGCTCCACCGTGGCCGGGTGTAGCTCGGAACCGTTCTTCGTATCAGCCATATTTCACGTACCTCCTAGAAGCCATCTCATAAACATTTTCTGAGCAGAATTATGATGCACCCGAGCTGCGCCATGCCCAGGAAGTTCTCGTCCTTGTACTCGTAGCGAACCACCAACCTCCTGAAGTTTTGCAACCAAGCAAATAGACGCTCTATGTTCCAACGCCTCTTGTAGCGCCTGAGCTTGCGTCCATCCTGAGTCTTTTTCTTCTTTCGGTTCCTCCTGTGCGGAGCAATCATCTCGATGCCTTGCTCTTTTAGCGTCTCATCAAGTGGGTCGGAGTCGTAAGCCTTGTCTCCGATCAGGCGCTCGGGCTTCTCTTTCAGAAAGCCGCTTGCCAGAGTTTGCTCAACAAGGGAGACTTCGTGTGGGCTAGCACTCTGTGTGTGGAGGGCGAGAGGTACAGAAGAGCCGTCTGAAAACGCCATGATCTTCGTACCTTTGCCCCGCTTGGTCTTTCCAACACACGCCTCCCTTTTTTGGCCGCCACGAACGTGGCGTCTATGTAGCACTCCGAGAGGTCTATCCCCCCGCGCTCTTCGAGATCTTCGCCCAGGGCTTCGAGTACGCTGCCAAGAACTCCTTCCTCGATCCACTTCTGAAAACGACGGTGGCAAGTCTGGTAGGGAGGGTAGCGTTCGGGAAGGTCTTTCCAGGGCGCTCCGGTGCGAAGTATCCACAAGATGCCGTTTAGGACATCTCGGGGATCTCGCCAGGGCCTGCCTCGTCCGTCTTCTCTTCGAGGTGGCGAGGGGATCAGTGGCTCC
>JACCTS010000481.1 GCA_013812245.1 Rubrobacter sp. | reverse complement strand
CGAAGTTCGACATCCGACCCGAAATGCGTTTCGATAAGGAGAAGGACGAGCATGTCTTCTCGCATCACAAAGCTTCACACAGGATGAGGCTGGAGCTTGCGTTCGATAAAGAGCTCCTCAACCGTGTGCTTGAATGCGTGGCGCAGAGCGCGAGCGAGGCTATAGTCAGAGTCTCCTTCAATGTGTCCGACCGGGAGGCCCTGCGCCGCAGGGCGATGCGCGCGTCGGTTGCGGATGCCCAGAATGCAGCGGAGGTGCTGGCCGAGTCCGCCAACGTGACGCTCGGAGACATCGAACAGCTAGACTACAGCTTCATCGAGATCCACACGAGATCCTTTTCCTATGAATTCGGCGACGAGGACGTAGATATGTTGCCGGCTTTCGCGGCGCCAAACGTCGAGCCCGAAGTTCTGAATTTGGAGGAGGGCGTCACAATCGTGTGGAGTATTCCGTGAACCCGTAACGCTGTCCCGGGTACTCGGCTCTCGCCGTGGTGCTACGGATTACTGCTCCGGTTGGTATTCTTGATCCGTGTGGAGGTGGCCGGAGGTGAGGCTCGGGAGCGCACGGGGTACGAAACTTCCGCTGGTACTGTTGCTCAAAGGCTGAAGGGAGAACTTAATGGCTACGAGCGGTGTGGAAGAGGCGGCGGCGCGGCTACTGGGTGCGTTCTATGATCTTTCGGGGCACAACCCGGCCGTGAATGTCTCTATCGGGACGCCGGGTGAACCTGAGCCCGAGAGCGCGGCCAAGGTGGCGGGAATGGAGGCCGGTTCCACCGAGACCGACGTTGCGCTACGATACCTGATGAACCAGGGGTATGTGAAGGAGGGCGGCGCGCCTTCGGAGTATGGGATCACGGTGATGGGCATAGACCGGGTCAGGGAGATGCGCGGTCTGGGCTAGGTCTGGCCTCTTTACGGCACTCACGCGGCGGCGGGAACTCGAATTTTCCCGATGCTTGCGGTAGTTTGTGTACTGTACTCCGGTGAAAATCTGATCTCGGCGGCCGATGGGGCTACGCCGAAGGAGCTTGCGCGAGGGGCGTGGATGAGGTCGGGATGCTTGAACACTATCTTGATAGTCGGTATGGCGGCGGTGGCCGCGGTCGTCACGACGATCGGCGTGGTGCTGTTCCTGTTCTCAGCCTCTGCGTTCGGACCTACCGGGAACTTGAGGACGGTGATCCCGATCATCCTCGCCCCCGTGGGAATCTATCTTTTCTACCGGGTGGGACGCGACGTGTGGCGGGATCTGAAGAGCCTGGGTAGACCGGCCGGCAAGAAAGAAGACCGGGACGACGCCGGTAGGGGAAACCGACGGAACAGGCCGTAGAGGGCGAAGCCCACGGTAACGCGCACGATCAGCACGGGAAAGATCATACCGTCGGCGGTCGCGGTCGCCAGGGCGAAGGCGAGAGCGAGATGTACGAGTGGCACGGGCCACACTGGCGGCCCCATAGGTGAAACCGCCGCGGAAAGCCAGAACGGTCACGTAGATAATCTCCATCCAGCGATCGTCGAGAGGAAGCTATGGCGCACCATGTACTCCGTGCCTGCCAACAGCGAGGTCAGTACGACGGGCTCGAGTGTGCCGGCGGGCGCCTGAGTCCGCAGCAATACGCCCCGAAACAGCAACTCTTCGCTGACGACCGAAACCAGGACGATGAGCACCACGCCGAGGGAGCCGGGGCCGGTGATTACAACGCCGTCCGAGAACGCGACGACGGCGGCCGGGATGCGAGCAGATGCAGGTCCTTCCATCGTGAGGGTCCCTTGATCCCGGCCTCCCGCTACCAGCCGAAGACCGAGTACACGACGACGCAAAGGAGGCATCGTGAGCGTCCCGTACAGGCTTTAGGGCGTCTATCACGACATCTACATCTGATCCCACTCCATAGACGGCTCCAGCGCCTTCGGCGATGGGCCCAACACACTCCCGACCGGCGCCGAAGGGAAAGTCGGCTCGCTCGGGGGCGCGGCCCGAACGCGGTAGCCACCATCAGGTAGCAGGGAATCAGGGGATAGTGGTTGGCGAAAGCCTCACGCCCGTTCCCGCAGGCCGGCGAAGATAAGGCCGAGCCCGAACTCGAACTCGGCGTCACGGTCCACGTCTTCGAGGTGCGGCTTGAGCTCCGAGAGGCGCGGGAACTCGTCCTCCGAGAGCTGTTGAGCGCCCATCCTGGAGCCCCCGGGCTCCAGCGCGAAGTTCCGGATCTCCGCCATCGCGTACCCCACGGTGTAGCTGTTCAGCGCGCGGAAAGCGTGCAGCGCCATCCGGGGCTCGAAGCCGGCCTCCCGCAGCGTCTTCAGGAACTCCTCCGCAAGCCAGACCCCATACATCGCTTCGGGCGGACGGGTTATGAGCAGCGAGAAGATATCGGGATGGTCGTGGGCCATCCGCCGGAAACGCCGGTACGCCTCCCTTATACGATCCTCCCAGTTATCACTCTCGGGCGGAACCTCAAGCTCCCCCAACAAGACCTCGACCATGCCATCCAGCAAAGCGCCCTTGTTCGGAACGTGGTTGTAGAGCGACATCGCCTCTACCCCTAACTCGCCCCCAAGCTTCCGCATCGAGAGCGCATCCAAACCCTCCCGATCCACAAACCGCACCGCCGTCTCCAATATCCGCCGTCGGCTCAAAGGCCGCCGCCCCGTTATCGCCATACAAAACCTCCATCCGCCGAATCATTGACAGCTTACAGCATAAGCAGCATACTTACGAGGTAAATATACAGTGTAAGTCAACAGAGGCAAGGAGATCTGGTGGAGATGAGGATTTCGCGGAAGGATTTCGAGTGGGCGGCGAGGGGTGGGGTTTCGGCCTCTCAGATGGAGGAGAGTGTATCGAGCGAGCCGTGATCGACCTCATACCCAACGGCTTGAAACGTTCCTTGCCACAGGGAAGGTGAGTTGACATGGACGATGTCGGTCTGGGACAAGCGGCACTTGCCATACTCATCTACTATGGTGTTGTCTTTTGTACAGGTTTTGCTGTTACGTTTGTTCTCGTATATCTGCTTATAAAGAGAGTGCTACCGTCCCAAGGAGTGACTCTTATTCGCTCCAGGCTCGATACCATCCTCTTGGCGTTCTTGTTCGCTATGCTTGGAGGTTTCGCGTTCCGGGAGTTCGTGGAATGGCGTAACGCTGAGTACACTGAGCGCGGACAGGAAGAGTTTCAAAGAAGGAAAGAAGAGTTTATTCAACGCCAATTCCAGAATTACCACATCGTAAGCCTGCAACAAGCCGACGAGAATGATCGTATCCTCAAATTCACCTTTACTGTACCTGAAGATGGCCGCTACGATCTTCTTATGTACGCGGACCTGCCGCCCGAAGAACAACGCCGCGCCAACCGCATCATCCCGGAAAGGAAATTCAAAGATGTCTCCGAGGACGGAGAAGGATTGCTCTTCAGGGAGTGGGGCGGAGAAAATTACGATCCTGATGAGAAATCCTACGACACTAGCGGCATTTACGGTGAATCATTACTAAGCGAAACCCGCCACGACATGAGACTTTTCGCTGGAAATAACAGCGTCTTCTTTCGAGTTCCCAAGTCTCTGCCCAAAGAGTATTTCGACGGTCTGGATTTCTATGTAGATCTCGAACCACATTTACAGAGTGAGACAGAGGTACTGCATAACACCACAAAGGGCTTCGCTATCACTAATGCGGGCGCGCCTGAGATGTATGAGGAGGTCGCCTATCATTCCCCAGACTTCGATGGTGGTTGTCCACCAAGGGGAAGCGCTGAGTATGTCGAAGCAGCCTGCGCAACCGATAAGCGATTGAACTTCAAACTCGGCAGTAGATAGTTGTTGTGTTTGACTAGCCCCCGGGAGGTTTTCTCTCACTCGTACAGGCCAGCCCGGCGCTTCTGTTGCTCGACGGCTTTCTTCACCTGGCGGGCGTCGGGGAGGGCCATGCGCTGCAGTCGGTAGGTTCTCCCGGTGTTGCTCTCGATGATCAGGGTGACGTTGACAACTCCCCGGATGCCAACGCTGGCGACGTCCCGGAGCTTGACGCTCTCCACGTTCTGGCCCTGCCAGCCGCTGCGGATCTCGATCTCGCTCTGGTACACGGCGATGGTGTTGTTGTGTGCCGTTGCCTGGGTTACCGGCTGTTCCAAGTAGCTCACCTCTTTGTCATACGATTTTGCTGTGTCGCCTCGAAGCCCCGGAGAACTGCATCTCCGGGGCTTCGAGTCCGGGTCAGATTTACTGACCCGCAATTATAGGGTTTTTGCGCGGCTAGTTCATACTTCTTAGTGCGCTTCGGTCGCTCCACTCCGCGTCGAGCTGGTCAACTTTCCGTTGCCGTTCTCCCGGTCGTCGGTAGCCATGAACTGTCCAGCGTAACCGTAGACGCCGTGCTCGCTCACGTCGAGGCCATTGAGTTCCTGGTCCGGCTTCACGCGCAGGCCGATGGTCGCCTTGAGGGCGGCGAAGACCCCGAGCGAGGTGATGAACACGAACCCGCCGCAGGCAATAACTCCTGCTACCTGGATGCCCAGCTGGGTGAACCCGCCACCGTAGAACAGGCCGGGGTTGCCGATGCCCGAGGACTCCGCGAGCGCCTGGGTGGTGAACAGACCGCATGAGAGAGTTCCCCAGATACCGCCCATTCCGTGCGCCGCGATGGCGCCGAGGGGATCGTCCACGCCGATGTTGTCCACGAAGACCAGGGTCGCGTACATGATGATGCCGGCCACGAACCCGATGACGATCGAAGCCCAAGGCGCGACGAAAGCGCACGACGCCGTGATCGCAACCAGCGCCGCTATGGCGCCGTTGCCGCCCATGCCCACGTCGACGTTGCCCCGTCGAATGTAGCTCATGAACATCGCGCCGAGCACGCCAGCCGCCGCCGCGAGGGTGGTGGTGAGCGACACGTCGGCGATCTGGGTGGTCGCGGCCATCGTGGAGCCGGGGTTGAAACCGTACCAGCCGACCCACAGGATCAGGACGCCGAGAACGGCGAGCGGCATGTTGTGTCCCGCCATGTTCTGGGGCACTCCGTCGTCGTCGTACTTGCCGATGCGGGGACCGAGCAACAACGTGCCAGCGAGGGCCGCCATAGCGCCGGAGAGATGGACCACCGTGGAGCCGGCGAAGTCCTGCATACCCAGCGTACCGAGCCAGCCGCCGCCCCAGATCCAGTGCCCGATTATCGGGTAGATCAGACCGGCGAACACAATCGCAAAGACCACGTAAACGGCGAACTTGGTGCGCTCCAGCATCGTGCCCCACACAATCGCCAGGGACACGGCGCAGAACGCCACCTGGAAGATGTACTTGGCCGAGATGGGAACCTGCGTCCAGGTCAGGCCGGCGTAGGTGTCGGCCGTGCCGGACAGGAACAATCCCTTCAGGCCGATGAGCGAGTTCAGCGCGCCACCGTCGGAGAAGGCGAACGCGAAGCCCACAGCCCAGAAAAGGATCGCGGCTATCGCAAGGTTGACCAGGATCTTGGCCACCACGCTCCCGACGTTCTTCATCCGGGAGAAGCCGACCTCCAGCATCGCGAACCCAGCCTGCATGAAGATCACCAGCACGGCCGCGACCAGCACCCACACCGTGTCCATGGCAAGCGATAGATCCGCATTAGACGGAGCGCCCTGGGCAAACGCCAGCGCAGGTAGCGCCAACACCAGAAGCAGGGTCGAAACAGTCAGTAAAGCAAGCCTCCGCAAGAGTTCCTCCTTCGAAATATGGGGTATGTACGCAGCGTACACAGTCTATGCGTCGCCCCAGGCATGTTCTTTGGCCCCGTGTACAAAGATGCGCCCGTCAAAAAGCGCCAATGTCCGACAGCAAGTACAAAGCCAATCTTTGAGTTACAAACGGGTCCAGGGAATCAGGATCTGCAGCGTGGAGCCGTTGCCTGAAAACCTACCTGTCCGAGAAGCGCGAGGG
>JACCTS010000480.1 GCA_013812245.1 Rubrobacter sp. | reverse complement strand
GACATATCCGGTATACCGTTGGTCGCCACCACCTCATCCTTCTCGGCATCCGAGAGGTAGACACCTCCCTCCTCCCCGGGGGTGTCGTTGAAAGCGCCGAGCGGGGCGAACTCCGCGTCCCAGGCGTAACGGTCCTGGAGGTTTTCCGGAACAGGGTACCAGTAGCGGTTATCGTGGCCCCGGTTGTTGTCCGCAGGGTCGTAGAGGTTGCCGTTGGGATTGGTCTGCAACCAGCCCAGCGCGTACGCGCCGTCTGGAGGCCTGTCCATGAGGATATCGTTGTGGTCTACCTCTACGTTGTGGACGAAGTCGTACTCCGTCTCATCCGGGTGGACGTCGGTGCGCCTGGGGTTCATCACGCGTATACCGTTCTCGTTCCACGCCAGGGTGTTGTTGTAGACGTGGTTGTCGTGGCTGGCATTCACGGAGATGCCCGCTCCCTTGGTGCCGCTGCGACCCCAGCCGTTCTCCCATACGACGTTGTCGTATATCTGCACGTCGTTGTCGGTGACTTCCGAGCGGATACCGCTGGCGTCGTTGTGGTGCACCCGGTTGTCTCTGACCACGAGGACCTGATCGTCCGTAGGCACGTCCAACCACAGGCCGTTGCCACGATTGTCGTAGACGGTGTTTCCGGCGAACGTGACGGTCTGGGGATTCGATATCTTCACCCCTCCTGCGTTCCAGGATGAGTCGAAGTCCTCGGTGTTGTTCGCGTATATCTCGTTGCCTCGTAGCGTCAGGGCCACCGCGTTCCCGGCGACACCCTTTTGCCCGGCGTGGTGGATCTTGCTGTCGGACACGAGCGATCCCGTGGCCCGCTTGAGCAGAACGTCGCTCGTATGGGAGTAGGAATAGTCGCCGTTCTCTATGGTCCAGTCGTCGTTTCCGTTGTTCTCTACCCCGTCGCTGGCCGCGTGCTTCATGGTGAAACCATCTATCGTGACGCCCGCGCCGCCCGCGGCCCCGATGACCCAGTGGTCTCGCACGGTCACTTCGACGGTCCTGGCGATGGGGCTCTCTCCGAGGATCACCTTGCGGTTGGCGTTGAGCGCGAACTGTCCCCTATCCGGTGTGGTCCCCGGCGCCACCTGCGTGAGCTGCCCGCCGTCGACGAAGACTTGCTCGGGCCAGCGGCACCGCCTCGAGTCGGGCTCGCATTTCCACTCGCTGTCGGTGGCGAGGGGGGGCACGGCCTCGCTGGATACCCACGTAGAGCCCTGCTGCGACCACACGGCGGCGTCCCAGACCTCCGAACCGCGGACCTCGGAGCCTCCGGGAGCGGCCTGGAGGGTAAGGGGCTTGTTGATGGTGACCGTCTCCCTGTAGACGCAGTCACCCGCCACCTCCACGACATCCCCGGGGGCTGCGGCGTCGACGAGGTCTTGCAGCGATCCGTCGCAGGTAGGGTCGGCCTCCGCCGGGCCGTCTACGGCGCATCCCACCAGCAGGGCGACCGCGAGGGCCGTACTTACGGCGAGTACCGCCAACCCCTCAAGCCGTGAGTTGGTCTCCATCCGCTCCTCCTGGTCTAGATGGCACCATCGCGGACGCGCCTAGCTGCCAGTGTACCGGATCTTGCTCACAGAAGGCGTGGCGCCCCTGGTCAGGTAGTAGAGGCCGCCGCCCCGGCTTACCTCCAGGTCGACAGGGTTTTCTAGCCCGGTCGCGAAGCCTCTTGCCTTGCCCGTCGAGGGATCGAGGACCCTTATCCAGCCGCTGCAGAAGTCCGCGAAGAAGTACCCACCCTCATACTCCGCGGGGAACTGCGCCGTCGCTGGGTTGTAGAAGGCGCCGCCGGTGATCGAGCAGCCGGTGGTTGCGAGGTCGCCGTCGTGCGCGTAAGAGAAGATCGGGTCCACGTACGGGGGATCGTTGGCTACGCCCTCGTGAACGTTCCACCCGTAGTCGGCTCCCTTCTCGTTCCGGTTGATCTCCTCCCAGGCGTTCTCTCCTACGTCGTTGATGAAGATGGTGCCCGTGTCTGGCTGGACGGCGAACTTGAAGGGGTTGCGCAGGCCCAGGGCCCAGATCGCCCGGTTGCTACCAGAGGTGGCAGCGTAGAAGGGGTTGTTGGTGGGGATGGTGCCGTTCTTGTTTATGCGCAGCATCTTGCCAAGGAGGTTACCGAGGGTCTGCGTGGATCCTCCGACGTTATCGCCGGTGGCGACGTAGAGCTTGCCGTTCTTACCGAAGTCGATAGCCCCGCCCATGTGGTGGGTGTCGTCTTGATCGTTCAACCGGAAGATGAGCTTCTCGCTGCCCGCGACGGCCCTGTCGCCGCTGGCGGTGACGCGCGCGACGCGATTGTGGACCGGGGCGGTGGCCGTCGCCGCCCTGGTGTAGTCGAGGTAGACGTAGTGGTTGGTCGAGAAGTTGGGGTCGAAAGCCACCGCCATGAGGCCTCGCTCGCCGGTCGAGTCGACCTTTGACGAGATGTCGAGGAATTTCGCGAGCGTCCCGTCGGGCTTTACTATGTAGAGCTTGCCCGCCTGCTCGGCCACGAACAGTCTGCCGTCGGGCGCGAACTCCATGTCTACCGGGTCCGTCAGACCACCGACGACCGGCGATCGGACGAAACCCGATGGCAGGGTCGCGTCCCCCCGGGCAGAGTCTATCGGCAGCACGAGCAAATATCCCACGGAAGCTAGCAATGCTACTGCCATCGCTGCGAACAGAAGGATCGACTTTCTCATCCCTACACCACGCCTCTCTTTGGATGGGCTGGAACCTACCTCGTCAGGCGAGGACCCCCTTTACTACTGTGGCCTGAAGTTTGGCCGATGGTGGAAGGGTTTGTCTATAGGTCTATTAACCCTTTGTTGTGGATATTTCGGACATTTCTTTATGGTCAATGATCAGAATAATTTCCATGCTCCGGTAAACACTCCTGGGGCCACCCTTGCCATCGAACTCGACCTGCTCCAGGCCCTCCTCTAGAGGGGCGAGGGGGGTCCGTGTTGGTTTCTACGGTTCTCGTTTCGCTACCTGCCCACCTGTTCCAGAACGCGAGAAAGAGCCGGGGGTACCAGAAAAAGGGTCATCAGGCCCATAGACAAACCCTTCCGCCAACAACTAGACTTGGCTCCGCCGTGACACGTCGCGACGTAGCAGGGGCGGGTTCTTTGCCTGACGAGGCACGGGCCGGTGGCCTACTCCTCCTGGGGTGCCCTGGATCGGCCCCCGGTGGTCGAGGGCGGGTACAACCTGGCGTGAACGCTCTACCAGGAGGACAGCCCCGCCACTACGGGCAAGCTCTACGTCGGAGGCAAGCAGAACCACTACGCCGGGCTCTCACCGAGCCTCGTGCCCCAGAGGAGGACACATGCAAGGGAAGCCAACAAGAACATCTTACCACCGTAGCACCGTGCGCGGTAATCTTCCTCTGGTGGCCCCCTTCTTGACGGGTATCGCTGTGGCGATCGCCGTAGCGATATTGTGTACGAGCGGCGCGCTCCTGGCACAGGAGAGCGATCCCGTCTTCGTAGGAGCGGGAGATATCGGCAACTGTCGCGGCACGGGCGATGAAGCCACCTCATCGCTCGTAATGAGCATAGACGGCACGGTCTTCACCACCGGCGACCACGCCTACCCCAACGGCACAGCCACCGACTTCGCCGACTGCTACGATCCGACGTGGGGCCAGTTCAAGGCGCGCACCATGCCCAGCCCCGGCAACCACGAGTACAACACGGCTGGCGCCTCAGGCTACTTCGACTACTTCGGGGCGGCGGCGGGTGATCCCGCAGAGGGGTACTACTCCTACGATCTGGGAAGCTGGCACATAATCTCGCTAAACTCCAACTGTTCGCAAGTAGCGGGAGGTTGCGGCGAGGGGTCACCCCAGGAGCAGTGGCTGAAGGACGACCTCGCCGCCCATCAGAGCACATGCGCCATCGCCTACTTTCACCACCCTCGCTTCACTTCCGGCGTCCACGACAACGCCCTCTCCGTGGCTCCCCTCTGGAGCGACCTTTACAAGGCTGGCGCGGACGTGGTGCTAAACGGCCACGACCACAGCTACGAGAGGTTCGCGCCGCAAAACCCGAGCGGGCAGGCTGACCCGGACCTGGGTATCCGCGAGTTCGTCGTAGGGACCGGCGGGGCCGCGTTCACGGGGTTCAAGAGCATCAAACCCAACAGCGAGGTGCGTATCGCCAACACCAACGGCGTCCTGAAGATGACGCTCCACCCGGATGGCTATGAGTGGCAGTTCGTCACGGCGCCAGGCGGGACGGTCGCCGACTCAGGCAGCGGCCAGTGCCACGGTGCGCCGTCTCCTTCGCCCATCGACTCTGCGGCGCCCGCGGTGCAGCCGCCGCAGCGGGACCTTCCGGCAAACACGAAGCTCGGAACGAGCACCATCCCGACCGAGATAAGCTGGGCGGCCGCAGACGACCAGAGCGGCGTAGCCGGCTACGAGCTCGAGCAAAGCGTAAACGGAGGCTCCTTTGCGCGCGTAGACCTCCCCTCCGCCGCCTCGATCACCAAGACACTCCAGCTGCAGCCCGGCGACACCTACCAGTTCCGGGTGAGGGCTACCGACGGGGCAGGCAACACCAGCGACTGGGCTACGGGCCTGGCGTTTCTCGTGGACGCTCACCAAGAGGATAGCGACGCCGCACTCGTTTACGCGGGGAGTTGGACCCAGAAAGCGCTGAGTTCGGCCTACGGAGGGGGCTTGAAATACGCTACTACCAAGGGGAGCGCGGCACAGTTCACCTTCACGGGTCAGAACGTTGCCTGGGTTTCTCCCAAGGCCCCCAACAAGGGCAAGGCGACGGTGGCGATAGATGGCGTCACGGTAGAGACGATCGATCTCTACGCCTCCAAGTCGCAGGCGAGAAAGGTGGTCTTCAGCCAGTCCGGTCTGGACCCGGAGGTCAGTCATACCATTACGGTGCAGGCTACGGGCTCCAAGCGGTCGGCTTCCACCGGCACGCGTGTGGACGTCGACGCGTTCGTGGTGTTGCGCTAGAGGGGAGCGGGGGTCGGTGTTGGACGGCTCGCTGGCACTCTTTTGCAGGGTGATGAAGCACGCCCTCGGATTAGGCGTGATGCTTGGCTTGGTGCTCCTGGTGATCGGATGCGACGGTGAGGACCAGAACGGGACGCCCACGAGGACGGATCACTCCACGGAGGCCGGGGTTCGCCCCGAGGGCCAGCGGTCTGCGACCCGTGGGCAGCCGAACGAAGGCTCACGCCCGCCCGGCCGCGGGTCGCAGAGCATCCCTGGCATGAACGCGGACGCCGTAGCGGCTATCTTCCTCAAACCGGGACTGGAATGCTGGGAACCGGTCGAAAGGGGTGTGCTGTACGCCTGCAGCGGCGAGGAGAACCACGACCTGCCCCTACTGTATGAGGGCAAGATAACAGGCCGCGGCATCGACCTGGTGAGTACCGTCGAGGCCCGGATTTATAGAAGTGGCTCTAAAGACTTCGGCCTGAGTTCGCAGCCGTTCTTCGGCCTGCTCAGCACCCAGCTGGAGTACCGGGGAGCCGACAAGGAAAGGGCCTACGAGTTCGTCAACCGCAACCTGAACAGCACGAGGGCCAACACCACCATCGGTGCGGCCGAGTGGACGATAACAACCTCCCACGATCGCAAGATACTGCTGGTAGCGCCGGGGAGTAGACGAGGGACGGGAGAAGTTGTCGGTACGTGATCATCCACAAAGCTCGCCAGGGAAGGTGTCCCTGTTGGCCAACCCCGTCGTTCGCGCGTACGCCGGGAGATCGAAGAGAGGCGGTGGCCGTTAGTGATGGCAGGGGTGGCCCAAAGGCACAGGCTCTGGATACAGCTCATACAGGTCGTCGGCGTGCTCATCATGCTAACGGGCGTTCTATTCGTCTTGCAAGGCTCCTTCAAGCCGCAGATTCGTTGTCCGCAGGGCCCCACCGCGGCGAAAACCCAGAGCAAGCTGTGGTTCAACGACGGCGCCTGGTGGGGCATACTCTTCGACGGCTCCTCCGAGGAGTACCGCATCTACCGCTACGACGGGACGAACGGCGCCTGGAGCGACACCGGCACGCTCGTCGACGGGCGCAACACCTCCAGGGCCGACGCCCTTTGGGATGGGCCCCATCTTTATGTGGTCAGCGCCGGGACCCAGGCCAGCTTGAAGAAGGACAGCGTCCGCTTTCTACGCTACACCTACGATCCTTCGACCGATCGCTACTCGCTCGACAAAGGCTTTCCGGTCACCATCGCCGAAGGGGGCACGGAGGCGATCACGCTCGCCAAAGCCGCCACCGGCCAGCTCTGGGCCACGTACACCCGAGACATCCAGGACGGCGAATTGCGTCGCGTGTACGTCACCCACACGACGGGCGACGACGCCTCGCGCTGGGTCGAACCGTTCGTCCCTCCGCTTCGGGGCACGACCGTTAGCAAAGACGACGTCTCCTCGATAGTCGCCTTCGGCTCCAGGATCGGCCTGATGTGGGGCAACCAGTACGACGAGTCCGGTAAGCCCGGCTACTACTTCGCCGTACACGACGATGGAGAGCCCGACGACTCGTGGCGGCCGGACAACCCGGTTATGGGAGCGAGTATGGTCAACGACCACATCAACCTCAAGGCCGACTCGAACGGGCGAATCTTCGCCGCGACCAAGACCAGGCGCGACCGCATAGACCGGGATCTGGACGCCCCGTACGGCGTACTGTGGGTGCGTGATCGGGAAGGAACCTGGACCAGCCACGTCTTCAGCAAGGTGGGGGACTTCTACACGCGTTCGCTCGTGCTCATAGATGAGAGTCGTAACGACCTCTACATATTCGCCACGTCCCCCACCTGCTCCGGCGGCGAGATCTACTACAAGAGCACGGACCTGAACGACATCTCGTTTGAGGACGGCCGCGGAACCCCGTTCATACAGGGCGCCGGCGGGCTGAAGATCGGCGACGCCACCTCGACCAAGCAGGAGTTCAGCAGGGGTATGAAACCGATGGTGGTTGCCTCGAGTACGACCGGCCGCTACTATTACAATCTCCTCGACCCCCGCGGCGGGGAAAAGCTGTTTCCGAGAGGAGCCCAGATAACGGATGCAGGATTCTAGGAGGCACCCGATGCGCGCGAAGAACGCCGTCGGCCACGATCTCGACGGGCCTCCCGAGCGGGGGTGATCCGGTTGCTCTACGCCCTCCTCCCGCTGCCGAGCCCGCCGACACCGGTCGTCTTCGAGGCCGGGCCGCTCACCCTCCGCTACTTTGGCCTGTGCATCGTGCTCGGCATAATCGCGGGCACCTGGCTCACGAGCCGTCAGCTCGCGAGCAGGGGCTACGACGGCGCGCTGGCCCTAGAGTCGCTGTTCTTCGTCGTCCCGCTGGGCCTCTTCGGGGCGCGCCTCTACCACGTCGCAACCGAGTACGGCGCCCAGTACGCCTCCAACCCGATTCCCTCGGTCCTCGAGGTCTGGAAGGGGGGCCTGGGGGTCTACGGCGGGGTCGCTGGCGGCTTTCTGGGCTTGCTCCTCTTTAGCCGGTTCCGTGCCATAAGCCCGCTGACCTTCGCCGACGCGGCCGCCCCCGGCCTCGTCCTTGGCCAGGCCATAGGTCGATGGGGCAACTATTTCAATCAAGAGCTTTTCGGCTGGCCCTCGGATCTGCCGTGGGCCATATACATCGCGCCGCAGAACCGCCCGGCGCAGTTCGCCGACGCGACCTCATTCCATCCGACCTTCCTCTACGAGGCACTATGGGACATACTCGTGTGCCTGGTTCTGCTCTGGGCTGCCCGTCGCTTCCCGGAGCGACTGGAGGCCGGCGACATCTTCATGCTGTATGTGGTGCTTTACTCCATCGGGCGTTTCCTCGTAGAGACCCTCCGCGTGGATCAGGCGTTCCTGATCGGAGACTCCGTCCGCGGCGGCCTTTTGGTGAGCGGCACCCTCGCCCTCGGCTTCGCCCTGCTCCTGCTCCTGAGACACCTTCGCACGTCCCGAAAATGATCCGAA
>JACCTS010000435.1 GCA_013812245.1 Rubrobacter sp. | reverse complement strand
AGCTATATGGATGTCGAGTACGGCCTGGGCCAGTGCTCCAGAGAATACGGCGTGGATTGCTCTTGTCTGACGCAGCTCGCCTACGGCCAATTCGGCATCTATCTGCCCGACAGCCCGGGCTCGCAGTACGGTTACGGTCGTGAGGTCGAGCGTTCGCAGCTCCAGGCCGGCGACCTGGTCTTCTTCAAGGAGCATGGCGAGGATGGAGGGTTCACACATGTCGGTATAGCCACGGGCAGGGGGAACATCGTCCACGCTTCGGCGTACACGGGCGACGTAACCATGACCCCCATTCAGAACATAAGCGGCTACGCCGGCGCGAAGCGGATCTTCTGACCCAGGACGTATCGCGTTCCGCCGTTTCCAGCGTGGCGTATCAGGGCTGCGGGTTGTGCGAACGTGATCGGGGAAGGAGAGCATGGACGACGTGACCGAGCAGCGGATCATCACCCTCGTGGCGGCCGGCATCGCCTACGGCATTAGTCGCTACGTGACCGGCAGGCTCATAGACGTGCCGGATCAACGGGGCATCAAGGACGATGTGCTCGAGGCGGTCCTCAAGGGCGCCACAACCGCCACCTCGACCATCCTGGCTTCGCTCCTCGTGCGGCGCCTGATCCGCAGGTCGTGAGGGCCGTTCACGCCAACGACGTTCCCACGATCAGAAAAATTCCCGGTCTTTCGATTGATTCAGGACGCCTAGATCGCTAAACTCACCCGGATATGCGTGAGTTCCAGGATGCAACCCGAAAATCTCGCGGATCTACCCGTGGGTCCCCGCCTACGTACCGGCGCTGGCGGTATCGGCGCAGGCGTATGGGCCTTCTGCTGATCGTGCTCGCCGCGCTGGGGGTGGCGGCCTGGGCTGGGGCCGTCTCATTCTCGAAGGCAGACTCGCTCAATGCGGAGGACACGCCGTCCAGGGGTAATGGGGTGGGGATCGCCGCAGTTCCCGAGACCACCGCCCAAGAGGCTACGCCAGAGGCTACGCCAGAGGCTACGCCAGAGGCCACGCCGAAAGCCCCCGTAGACGAGCAGGAAGTAAAGGCAGCGTCGGACGAAATCTCCGACAGTACGGTCAACGTGCTCGTGTTGGGGGTAGATAAACGTCCCAACAACCACGCCGAGGGCTATGGGTCGCGCAGCGACACCATGATGCTCGTCCAGATCGACCCGGATACCGGGAAGATAGAGTTGCTGTCCATACCGCGGGACATGTACGTGGAGACCGAGCCGGGGGTGAAGGACAAGATCAACGCGGCCTATAACTACGGCGGCGTAGACCAGGCGCGGGCGGTGGTGGAGAACTTCACCGGCGTGTCCATAGATAATTACGCCATCGTGGACTTCCGGGGATTCACGGACGTTATTGATACGATGGGCGGGGTAACGCTGAGGATCACGACCGAATTCCCGCCCAACTGGAAGATGGAGGAGGGACAGGTGCAGACCCTCGACGGTCGGCATGCCCTGCTCTACGCCCGCTACCGGGGAACCCCGCGAGCGGACCTGGAGCGAATCGAGCGCCAGCAGCAACTCGTGGCCGCCCTTCGCAGCCAGGCGTTGAGCTGGCAGTCCCTGACCAAGCTGCCCCAGTACATAAAGGTAATCAACGAGAACGTCGAGACCGACATGGGCCTGGATACCGCCGTCGCCCTGGCACGCCTTCTCATCCAGCACGGGCGCAACGCCCAGATGACCTCCACCCAGCTCCAGGGTGCGCCCACGACGCTGGACAACGGCAGCCAGGTGCTCGTGCCCGAAGACCGGGCGAACGAGCTTATCCTCCAGGACTTCCGCTGAGGCCAGGAACCATCCCAGCACCTCGAACAGCGGCGTTCGTTTCGGGAGCCAGCCGCTGGCAAAAGCCGTTCCCTGGTTGCTTGCGCCCGTAGCGTAAAGGGGGCCGGGAGGCGACGGGAACAGCGGAGCTACTGCTATAATCCGGCGCAGATTTGAGGGCGAGCGAGAGTGGTGGAACGGTAGACACGCTAGATTTAGGATCTAGTGCCTTCGGGCGTGCGGGTTCAAATCCCGCCTCTCGCACACCGCCACTCGCGAGGTCCCGGTCAGAGGTCGAGAAGAGTTGGAGCGTATGACGGCGAACGTAACGAAGCTGGATGACAACAAGGTCCGCCTGGACGTGGAGGTCTCGCCGGAGGCCGTGAAGCAGGGCGTCGAGGAGAAGGTCAGGGAGCTTGGCCGCAAGGTGCGCGTTCCCGGCTTCCGTCCGGGCAAGGCGCCCCGACGCATCGTCGAGAACCACCTCGGGCGGGACTACATCTACTACGAGGCGCTCCAGGACAGGCTGCCGGCCTGGTACTCGGAGGCCGTGGTGGAGGCAGATCTCAGGCCCATAGACCGCCCTGACATCGAGTTCGACAACCCCATCTCCGAGGAGGAGGGCTTCAAGTTCTCCGCCACCCTGGAGGTGCGTCCCGCGGCGACCCTCGGGCAGTACAAGGGCCTCGAGGTGCCTCGGCGGGAGGTCGAGGTCGAAGAGGAGCAGGTGGACTCCCAGGTCGAGGAGATGCGGAGTCAGTTCGCCACCCTGGCGGCGGTCGAAGGAAGACCGGTACAGCAGGGAGACTTCGTGATCCTGGACTTCAACGGCGAACGGCTGGCGGGCGGTCCGGTGGAAGGGGCGCAGGCCGAAGACTACATGATGGAGGTCGGGCGCGGGGAGTTGCTACCCGAGTTCGAGGAGAACGTGGTAGGGATGAACGCGGACGAGCGCAAGCAGTTCGGGGTGACGTTCCCGATGGATTATCAGGAGGAGTCGCTGCGGGGAGAGTCGGTGCTCTTCCGGGTGCACGTCAAGGAGATCAAGGAGCGCGACCTTCCGCCGCTGGACGACGAGTTCGCCAAGGAGGCGAGCGAGTTCGAGACGCTGGAGGAGTTCAGGGCGGCGGTCCGCGAGCAGTTGCAGGAGGCGCTCACCCAGCAGGTCGACGCGGAGTTTCGGGGGCGGGTGCTCGACGCGGTGGCCGAGCAGGCCGAGGTCGAGGTGCCGGAAGTTATGGTGGACGAGAAGGCCGACGACCTGGTCGCCTCGTTCGAGCGTAGCCTGGCGGCGCAGGGCATGCAGGCCGAGCAATACTACGAGCTGGCCGGCGCGAGCCGGGACGAGATGAAAGATCGCGTGCGGGACGACGCCGCAGACGCCGTGAAGAAGGAGCTGGTGCTCGACGCGGTCGTCGAGGCGGAAGGCATCGAGACCGACGGACACGAGGTGGAGCACCAGATACAGCATCTGGCCGAGGACTCAGGCCGGAGCGCCGAGGAGATCACAGAGACCATGCGCGCCAACGGCACGTACACACTCCTCGAAGAGGAGGTGGCCCGCCAGGGCGCTCTCGAGTTCCTCGCTGAGAACGCTGTCGCGGTGCCCATGCCGGAAGAGGATGAAGAAGATCCGGACGACGCGCAGGAGCCCGAGGCAGGCGAGGCCCTCGTGGAGTCCACGGTCGAAACGTCGCAGGCAACGGAGAGCGAAGCCACGAGCGAAGGAGAGAAAGAATGAATTACGACATCAACGGCGTTATCCCCTACGTCATCGAGCAGAGCCCGCGCGGCGAGCGGGCGATGGATATCTACTCGCGTCTCCTGAGGGACCGCATCATCTTCCTGGGGACGCCGGTAGACGACCAGGTGGCGAATGCGATCATGGCGCAGCTACTGCTCCTGGACGGGGAGGATCCGGAGCAGGACATAAACCTGTACATCAACTCCCCCGGCGGAAGCGTGTCGGCGGGGCTCGCCATCTACGACACCATGCAGTTTGTCAACGCGGACATCCAGACGACCGCGCTGGGCATGGCGGCCTCGATGGGCGCCTTCCTGCTGGCGGCCGGCGCCAAGGGCAAGCGGAACGCGCTCCCGAACACGCGGGTACTGCTGCACCAGCCTAGCGTCGGTGGCCTCGCGGGCCAGGCTTCGGACGTCCAGATACACGCCGAGGAGCTCATCCGTACCAAGCGGCGCCTGAACGAGATCCTGGCGGAGAACACGGGCCAGCCGTTCGAGAAGGTCGAGCGCGACACCGACCGCGACTACATAATGGGGCCGCGGGAGAGCGTCGAGTACGGTGTGATCGACAACATCGTCGGTAGCCGCCCGGAGACGGAGTAGACGGTTAGGGATGCGGGTAAAGCAGTGGAAGCGCACGACGAGAAGGGGGAGGGGCTAAGCGCATGAGGGATCCATCGGACCAGTTGCAGTGCTCTTTCTGTGGGAAGAGCCAGCGCCAGGTCAGGAAGCTCATAGCAGGCCCCGGCGTCTACATCTGCGACGAGTGCATCGAACTGTGCAACGAGATCATCGACGAGGAGTTCTCGGGACCCGAGGTTCTCAAAGACGATGATCTCCCCAAGCCCCGCGAGATCAACCGCATCCTTAACGAGTACGTGATCGGTCAGGAGGACGCGAAGAAGGTCCTCGCCGTCGCCGTCTACAACCACTACAAGCGCATCTCGATGGGCGCTGCCGAGGCCTCCCCCGACGGCACCGAGCTCCAGAAGTCCAACATCTTGCTCGTCGGGCCGACGGGCAGCGGCAAGACGCTTCTGGCACAGACGCTGGCGCGCATCCTCAACGTCCCGTTCGCCATCGCCGACGCCACGGCGCTCACCGAGGCCGGCTACGTGGGCGAGGACGTTGAGAACATCCTGCTCAAGCTCATTCAGGCCGCCGACTTCGACGTGAAGAAGGCGGAGACCGGGATCATCTACATAGACGAGATAGACAAGATCGCACGCAAGTCGGATAATCCGTCCATCACGCGCGATGTCTCCGGCGAAGGCGTGCAGCAGGCGCTCCTGAAGATACTGGAGGGGACGGTTGCCAGCGTTCCGCCGCAGGGCGGGCGCAAGCACCCGCACCAGGACTTCCTCCAGATAGACACCAAGAACGTGCTGTTCATCTGCGGCGGGGCGTTCGGGGGGCTCGAAGACGTCATCCGGCAGCGCATCGGCAAGCGGAGCATCGGCTTCGGGGGCGACATGGACTCGCGCCTCAAGGAAGAGGCCGACGAGATGCTGACCCACGCCCAGCCCGAAGACCTTCTGAAGTACGGGCTCATCCCCGAGTTCGTGGGCCGGCTGCCGGTGATCTCCACCCTGAGGAGCCTGGAGGAGGGAGACTTGATCCGTATCCTCACCGAGCCGAAGAACGCGCTGGTCAGGCAGTACCGGCAGTTCTTCCGCTATGACAAGGTGGACCTCTCGTTCACCGACGACGCCCTCGGCGCGGTCGCGGAGCTGGCGCTGGAGCGTGGCACCGGCGCCCGCGGACTGCGGAGTATCCTGGAATCCGCGCTCTTGCCGACCATGTATGATCTGCCGAGCCG
>JACCTS010000355.1 GCA_013812245.1 Rubrobacter sp. | reverse complement strand
GTACGGGACCGGGAAATTGGATCAGTCGAACAGGCCAGGCTGCGCGCCACCGTCCCGGCGGAACGCGGCGGTGGAGAGCTTCGGGAATCGTCCGGCCTCGATGCCGGCCCGGCGGCAGCTTATCGAGAAGAGCTGGGTGATGTGATCCGCGAAGATCCCCTCCCCCTTCATGCGTGAGCCGAATCGAGGATCGTTGAGCGCGCCGCCGCGCATGGAGCGGATGCGGTTCAGCACTTTCTGTTTGCGCTCCGGATAGTGCCGCTCCAGCCAGTCCTCGAAGATCGGACGCACGGCCCCCGGCAGGCGCACCGGAACGTAAGCGGCGAATCCCGCCCCTGTTTCGGCCGCCGCGGCGAGGAGATCGGGGAGCTCGTGGTCGTTGACGCCGGGGATAACCGGCGCGGTCATCACCCCGACGGGCACGCCGGCCTGCGCGAGCTTCTCGATGGCGGCGAGACGGCGCGCGGGCCGGGAGGTGCGAGGCTCCATGACGCGGCGGAGATCATCGTCGAGCGTGGTGAGCGAGACGGCTACCATGGCCGCCCCATGACGGGCAAGCTCCGAGAGGAAGTCAATGTCACGAGTGACGAGATGGTTCTTGGTCACGATGGCGACCGGGTTGCGGAACCCGGCGAGCACCTCCAGGCAGCCGCGGGTGATGCGGAGATCCTTCTCGACGGGCTGGTAGGGGTCGGTGACACCGCTCATCGAGAGCACCTTCGGCTCCCAGCGCGGCGAGGAGAGTTGCTTCCGTAGCAGATCCGGAGCCTCCTCCTTGACCAGCACCTTGCTCTCGAAGTCCAGGCCAGCCGAGAGCCCGAGGTACTCGTGGGTGGGACGAGCAAAGCAATAACTGCAACCATGAGAGCATCCCCTGTACGGGTTGACGCTGGCGTCGAAGCCGATGTCGGGGCTTTCGTTGCGGGCGATGATCGAACGCGAGCGGTCGCGCAGGTAGACTGTCTCCGGACGCGGCCCATCTTCCAGGGCTTCGGGGTCGGGATGGACTTCTATCCGTTCGAATCGGTTCTTCGGGTTGCCGGCCGCTCCGCGCCCGACGATGTTCCGATGTGATGCTCCAGCGTCCACGGTTCGATTCTAGCGAGAGGTTCACCGTTTCCCACCGGAGCTTTCAGGAGAATCTATCTCGATCCGGCTAGGAGTCCCTGACCTTCTCGCCGCGCATGAGTTGTTCGAGGCGTGTGATCTGACCGCGGCTCCCGAGCACGATGAGGGTGTCGCCAGCGTGCAGCCGGTCGTCGGCGGAGGGCGTGGTGTCGAAGTTGCCGTCGCGGGTGCGGAACGCGAGGACCATGGCGCCGGTCCGCTCGCCGATTCGTAGCTCCCCGATGGTGTGGCCGGCCAAGGCCGGTTCCTCGGGGACGACGAACTCCTCCAGTCGGAACTCGATGCCCTTCTCGCCGCGCGTCACCACGTCTAGAAAGTCCACCACGAGCGGCTGGGTGGCGAGCGCGGCGAGCCTCCTGCCACCGACGGCGTAGGGCGAGAGGGTGCGGTCCGCGCCCGCGATCTCCAGCTTGGCCGCCGATTCGTCGGAGGAGGCGCGGGCAGCGATGTGCAGCCCAGGGTTGAGCTTGCGGGCCGAGAGCGTGACGAAGACGTTGTCAGCGTCGGAGTCCACGGTCGCCACCAGCCCCTTCGCCCGCAGGATGCCGGCCTCCTCAAGCACCACGTCGTTCGAGGCCTCGCCGAAGAGCGCCAGACGCCCCTCCGCCAGACACTCCTCGATGACCGTGGGGTCCTGCTCGACGACGACGAAGAGCACACCATCGCGGTCGAACTCCGTGGCCACCTGACGACCGACCCGGCCGTATCCGCAGAGTATGAAGTGACCGCTCAGTTTGGAGATCTCAGACCTCATCCGCCGGCTCCTGAAGTAGTCTCTGACCGTCCCCTCGACCGCCAGCGCCACGAGCGAGGTCGTGGCGTAGCCGAGGACCGCGACGCCGCTGATTATAAGGACGATGGTCCACAGCCGCCCGGCGACGCTCTCGTCGAGATCCCTGACCTCCTCGAAGCCGATGGTTCCGACGGTGATGACGGTCATGTACAGCGCGTCCAGGAAAGACCAGCCGAGCGCCAGATAGCCTATCGTTCCCACGACGATGATGCCCGAGAGCATCACGATCGCGAGCCGGATGCGGCGTCCGGCCTCGCCCTCGGGCCCGAACACCGCCTCGAAGGCGGTCCACCTTGCCGGTCTCCTCCCGTGCGACATGCGCGGGATTATACCGGGCGTCTCACAGAGACCGTACCTCGGCTCCCACCTCTCCGCCCTCCACCCACAACAGCGCGAAAGTGGGTCGCGGCTGGCGGCGTTTATCCGTCGGACTTCCGGGATTCAGGAGCATGAGGCCGTCCTCGTCTTCCAGCCACGGTATGTGCGAGTGTCCGAAGACGATGACTCGGGCGTCCGGGAAACGACGGCGCATACGCGGGCGGCGGCCACGCTTCGGACCGGAGTCGTGGATCATGGCGACCCGGACCCCGCCGAACTCGAACTCCAACGTCTCCGGCAGCCCCGCCTCCGGCGGATCGAGGTTGCCGCGGACAGCCCTCGTCGGAGCGTATTCTTCGAGCTCGTGGATGAGGGTGGGGGCCATCAAGTCTCCGGCGTGCAGGATCCGGTCGGTCCGGCGCAGGTGTAGGAGCAGGGTTTCCGGCAACCCTTTCGCGCGGCGCGGGATGTGGGTGTCGGCGATGACGGCGGCCAGGGGCGTCACGTACCGTCCCAGAACGTCTCGGAGATCTCACGCAGGACCACACCGCGTCCGGCGGCCCCGATCCGGCGCTCCGCCAGCTCCGCGTACTCCCGCTCCATCTCGGCCCCGACGAAGAACCGATCGAGCTCCTTGGCGGCGACGGCGGTGGTCCCGGAGCCGCAAAACGGGTCGAAGACGAGGTTCCCTTCCCGCGTGGAGGCAAGCAACGCCCGGCGCACGAGTCGCAGGGGCTTCTGGGTCGGGTGGTAGCCGTGCAGTTTCTCCCGCTTCGGCACGCTGCGGATGCGCCACACGGAGGACATCTGGGAGCCGGGATTCGGGCTGTTTATGAGGTCGTAGTTGAAGGTGTGGCGGGCGCGACGATCCTTGCTGGCCCAGACGAGGGTTTCGTGGGCGTGGGTGAACGCGGTGTGCAGGGCGTTCGGGGGCGGGTCCGGCTTCTCCCAGGTGATCTGGTTTATCACCCTGAAGCCGAGGGTCTGGAGGGCGAAGCCGATGCTGAAGATTATGTGATGCGTCCCCGTCACCCAGATGGTGCCGTCGGGCTTGAGGACCCGCCTGGCCTCCCGGAGCCAGCGCACGTTGAAGCGATGGTCCTCCTCGAAGCTGCCGAGGGAGCGGTCCCAGACGCCCTTGTCCACGGGAGCGAGACGGCCGCCCTTTACGGTGGGGCCGCCGGTCGAGAGCCGGTAGGGCGGGTCCGCGAAGACTGCGTCTACGCTCCGGGCCGGCATCAGGCGCATCAGCGCTACGCAGTCGGCCAGGTAGACGATGGCGCCCGGTTCGCCGAAGGTTTGGAGGTCTCTTAACTCCACCCGGTCATTCTAGGGGCGTGGGCGGCGCCCGGCGAGGGGCGGCTACCCGGAGCCGGGTGGTTGATCTTGGTGACAAGGCGTCCCGAATCGTCGACCATGCCCCGCGCCAACTTGCCTTCTTGTCTCCAAGAGGACCTTCAAGTCCTCGGCCGTCTCGCGTTCCGATTATCGTGGCAAACCACGATGGATCAGCGACAGGTTACCCGGGTTGCAACGTATCTCTGGAAGACTAGATCTCACGTACTGGAGTGGATGGATGATCTACGGATTGAGGTACTTGTCCGCGAGCAGCTCGTTCACATTCGTGAATCGCCGTCCCGACTTCTCGTAGTAGTCTATGATTCTCGGGAGCGCCCTTGCCGTTTGCCCCTGGTTGTCGTGCAACAGGAGCACCTGGTCGCCTTTTCTCTGCTTCCCTCTTCGCTCGGCCTTGTCCGCCCGCACGACGCCTCGGACGACGCCCTGGGGATCTCCGACGTACAGGTAGTCGCTCGGATCTATGGTCCATATCACGGGGAAGAGTTCCTGCTCCCGGGCGATCCTCCGGAACGCCGGCAGCGCGTCCGTACCCGCGAGGTATGGATCGCCGTAGGGCGGCCGCATCACCGCCATCGGATAGTGGTAGCCCAGGGCATCGTCCACGGCCTTTTGGGTGCTTTCCAACTCGCGGCGCGTCTGCTTCGTGCTCAAGGCGGACAGATCGGCGTGGTCGTAGGTGTGGT
>JACCTS010000331.1 GCA_013812245.1 Rubrobacter sp. | reverse complement strand
ATCGGCCAGATCATCTTCGACATCAACGGCGAGTACGCCAACCCGAACATGCAGGACGAAGGCACGGCCATCTTTGAGATGTTCAGCGAGCAAACTACGCGCTTCAGCACCATCTCCAAGCCGGACTTCAAGGTGCTCAAGGTCAACTTCTACGAGGATGTCCTCTCTGGCTTCGAGCTGGTCCGCTCGCACCTAATGCAGGGCGTTGGCAACTACATCGACAGCTTCCGGGCTGTGGATCTCACCGATCCCGACGATTACGAAACGAACTACTCCGCCAAAGCCCGCCACGACCGCAAGGTGGCGGCCTACCTGTGCTGCCTGTACAGAGCAGGTTTTACCTCGCCCGGCGGCTTTACTGTCAAGTTCCAAGGCAACGGTGAGTTGAACAAGATGGTCAAGAGCGACAGTAGTTTGGACCCGAGCCGGAGGATCTCCCTGGAGGATGCGACCAATTGGTTCACTACCATCTGGGACAACTACAACTCCGACGACTACTTCAGCAAGTACAAGCAGGAGAAGGGACACGAGTGGGCGGACGAGGACCTGAAATCCATACTCGTCTTCCTGACGCGCAAGAGGTCGCCCGGCGGCCCCCCCAACGTGGACGGGTACATCAAGCTGCGCGGGATCTCGAACCTGCACACCGAGTCCGTGGACAGGCCCTTCGAGGAGGAGATCGTCGACGAGCTGCGAAAAGGGCGCATCATCATCGTCGACCTCTCCCAGGGCGATCCCGAAATACAGGGTCTCTACTCAGAGCGCATCTGCCGCAAGGTCTTCGCGGACGCGATGGACCGTTTCGTCACCAACAAGCCCAACAACTTCGTCCAGTTCTACTTCGAGGAGGCCCACAACCTCTTCCCCAAAAAGGAAGACAGGGACCTTAGCCAGATCTACAACCGCATCGCCAAAGAGGGAGCGAAGCTCAACCTCGGGCTCCTCTACGCTACCCAGGAGGTCAGTTCGATCAGCTCAAACATCCTCAAAAACACCCAGAATTGGTTCATAGCCCACCTCAACAACGAAGACGAGACCAGGGAGATCAGGAAGTACTACGACTTCGGGGACTTCACGGACTCCCTGGTCAGGTTCAGCGCCAACAGCGACAAGGGCTTCGTCCGCATGAAGACCTACTCCAACCCCTTCGTCGTGCCGGTACAGGTGGACCGCTTCCCCGAGAACGTAGAAGAGGCCTGACCGATGGCCTACGCCAGCAAGTACGGACGGTGGCCTGCCGAGTACGCCAGCAAGTCCGCCCACAGCCAAGTAGTCAACGACCCCGCGGTCCGAGTCTTCCTGGAGAAATGCTCCCTGCCCAAGCGCGCCGACGAGGTCTCCCTCTCCGAGCACGCGGAGCTTCCCTTCGAGCCCGTCGCCGACAACCCCATCCGCCACATCATCGCCATAGACGGAGGCTACGACGAGGTGATGGTGCGCTCCGAGTTCCCGTCTTCGACCATGTGCTTCTTCCAGTTCGGGGCGCTTATCTTCAGCGTGGAGGATCTGGAGGATCTCGAAGAGCAGCCGTTCATAGACCCCGACGACATGTCCAAGCTCAAGCGCATCCAGCGCCTCAAACTCGTCTTGCCCATCCGTAACATCACGCTCGGGGACGAAAGCACCCTCACCGACTCGGTTCGCCTGGCCGTCCACGACTTCTTCCGCCAGAAAGTGGACGAAGAGCGCCTCGCCGATACCTTACGCTGGTTCGTCTTCCAGGAGTACGGACCCAAAGTGTCGGAGTGGACCCTGGCGAGCTGCCCGATATGCGACGCCCGGAACGTCCAGCTGCAGCGTTCACAGATGACCGCCAACCACACCTTTCCCTGCGACTCTTGCGGCGGGGAGATCTATCTGACAGACGTCTTCCGCCTGCACGAGGCCGTGGACGACGAGCTGGGAGCCGGCGGCATCCTCGGCTACGTGACCACCACCGTCGAGCAGATCATCCTCGTACACCTCATCCGGCTTATCCTCAAGACCAAGCCGACCCTGCTCGGTCAGGTCCTCTTCATCAAAGATGGCCCCTTGGCCTTCTTCGGCCAAACTGCCAACATGCACGGTCCCATGCGCGAACTTGTCAGGCATCTCCTGGACCACAATACCCTCTATCTCGCTGGTCTGGAAAAGAGCGGCTCCTTCGTGGAGCACGCCGACGAGATCACTGGGAAGCTCGATCCCGGCACTGTCCTGATCTTCGACAATGACTACATCTACCGCTACATCCTACCCGGCAAAGCTGATCCCACGAACCTCTATGGCCGCACCACCTACTATGGCAACAAGCTCATCTTCAAGACTCGCGGAGGGCGAGTCTATGTGATCTCAGTGCCAACTCGCGAGATCCTTGCGCATCCTGGCGAAGACGACCTTAAAAACTTACCCGAGATCCTTACCAACATAGAGAAGCTCCAGTGTGACATGTACGACAACGCCCTAGTACCCGTCGCCCTCGCCAACAAGCTCGTATCCCTCGCCAACCATCCTAGCTCCCGCATCCTCCAGAAATTTGCGACCAAAACTATTCGTAGGTAGGCGCACCTAAGTTCGTGGCAATTGCGTGCTACAGCGGTTCCCGTATTGATTGACCCATAGATGTTGAGTCTCGCTCGCCGCAGCAACGATGTGGCGGAGTGGAGTTCCCTGAAATCCGAAACCTGTTGCCTGATGCCCCAGCTTGGGCAGAGGTGCAGCCTTTTTACAAATTGCTCTTGAGAGAGCGGTGGCGAATTGCACCAGACCCATTCCCCACGCACGGCCAGCGTTCCGGGGCGCGGAATCCGGGAGAAGCTGCTCAGTCGTCTATGGTCTGGTACACCGAGGTCCAGAAGTCACCGTAGATTTCCCCGGCTCTACTGTTTCCCGCAACGAGCTGTGTCATCAATATCGCTACCATTTCCTCCTGGGGGTCGGAGTGGCCGGACGTGGTATAGCCGCCGTCCCAGCCGAACGTGCCGGGCGTCGCGAAGCCCTGTCGTTCCGTTACAACCGACATGCCGAAACCCCATCCTGTCCCCGGCTGGAGTAGCACGTCCTGCCCCGACCTCTGCTCGCTCGTGAGGTGATCCGTGGTCATCAGCTCGACCGACGGCCTCGACAGGATGCGCTCGCCTCCGTACCTGCCCTTGCCGAGAAGCATCTTGCAGAACGCGAGGTAGTCGTCAACGGTCGAGGCGAGACCCCCGGCGGCGGACTCGAAGATGGGTGGACGGCTCCAGAGGCTGTCGTCGACGGCGTCGAATACTTCGAGGTTTCCGGTCTCCGGGTCGGCCTGGTAGCAGTCGGCGAGACGGTCCAGCTTCTCTTCGGGGACGGTGAAGCCGGTATCGTCCATGCCGAGGGGGCCGAAGATGCGCTCCCGGAAGAACGATTCGAGCGACTGTCCTGTGGCGCGGGAGATCAGGATTCCGAGGACATCGGAACCGGTATCGTACAACCACCGCTCCCCCGGCTGATAGACGAGCGGCAACCCCCCGAGCCGCTTCATGTACTCGTCCGGCGATAGCGACGGCAGGTCAGGGCCGGAAGAGACTTCCTGTTCGTCCATGGCGGCCTGGATCGGGTACCGTCCGGGCGGGGCCAGTATCGCCCCGATACCGAACCTGAGCGTCAGGAGGTCACGGAGTGTAATGGAGCGGTTCGCGGCCACGGTGTCGTCCAGCGGACTCTCGATGGACCGCAGCACCCTCCGGTCGGCGAGCTCCGGGAGGAGCGGGTCAACCGGATCGTCGAGGCGCAGTTTGCACTCCTCCACGAGGATCATCGCCGCGATGGCGGCGACTGGCTTGGTCATCGAAGCGATGCGGAAGATGGTGTCGCGCTGCATCGGGCCACCGCCCAAAGACTTCGTCCCGATGGTGTCAACGTGTACTTCGTCCTGACGAGCTAACAGCATCACGATACCGGGAACGTGACCCCGTTCGACGTGTCCGGTCATGACCTCGTGCATGCGGCCGAGCCGTGTCTCGGACAATCCTCCGTCGCTCATCGCTCTCTTCCTCCGTTCCATGTGGTGCGACCCTGTTGACGCGAATGCTGCCGTTGCCTCGACCGTACTCGAGATCTAACGTGCGCCCAGGTCAGTCTTCGAGCCACTCGGTGACGAACCGTTCGCTCGCGTGTATGTCAACCTGTCTAAGCCGTCCCGATCCCGAGTTCACGAACTTGTGTGGCACCCCGGCTGGCACCACCACGACCTGCCCGCCGCTCGCTTCGATCACCTCGTCCCCCACCGTGAAGGTGACCTCGCCTTCCTGCACCACGAAGACCTCTTCGTACGGATGACTGTGCAGCTTCGGGCCGCTTCCCGGCGGCACATCGATCACGATGAACGAGACGCCGGCGTCGTGGTGGTATCCCTGAAACTCATTGGCGTCCTCGCCACGCGCCGGGTCGGCTATGTCGATGATGTGCGTCATGCTTCGCCTACCGTATCAGCCGGTCTCTGGCAT
>JACCTS010000514.1 GCA_013812245.1 Rubrobacter sp. | reverse complement strand
TGCCCGTGGACCCCACCATCTACCGGATACACGAGGTCACGCAGGTCTACGGCACAACGATGAAGGCGCTCATCCACGAGGAGTTTGGCGACGGCATCATGAGCGCCATCAACTTCAACATGGACATTGAGCGCGTCGAGGATCCGAAGGGCGACCGCGTGAAGATCACCTACGAAGGCAAGTTCCTCCCTTACGAGTGGTAGCGAAACCATGATCCCGGGCGAACTCCTCCCCTTAGACGGCGATATAGAGCTGAACGCCGGCCGCGAGACGGTTCCCATCACCGTCGCAAACACGGGCGACCGCCCCATACAGGTAGGCAGCCACTTCCACTTCTTCGAGACAAACCGGGAGCTCCGCTTCGACCGTGAGAGCGCCTACGGGATGCGCCTCGCTATCTCCGCTGGAACGAGCGTGCGGTTCGAGCCGGGCGACGAACGCGAGGTGCAGCTAGTCGCCATCGGCGGACGCCGCATCATTCACGGCATGAACGGGCTGGTCGAGGGGGCGCTGGACGATCCGGATACGAAAGAAGCGGCGCTGTTGAGGGCACGCGAGAGGGGGTCCGTCTCTTGAGCGGGCTTTCGCGGCGGCGTTACGGCGGTATGTTCGGGCCTGCGGCTGGAGACCGGGTGAGGCTTGCGGATACGGACCTCGTCGTGGAGGTGGAGCAAGACCTGACGCTCGCCGGGGAGGAGGCGACCTTCGGAGGCGGTAAGTCCGTGCGGGAGGGCATGGCGCAGGGGACCGCGACCCGCGCGGAGGGCGCGATGGACCTCGTCATTACCAACGCCCTCGTCCTCGATCACACCGGCATCTTCAAGGCGGACATCGGGGTGCGGGACGGACGCATCGCAGGCATCGGCAAGGCTGGGAACCCGGACATGATGGACGGGGTGACGGTGGAGATCGGGACCTCGACCGAGATCCTGGCCGGCGAAGGCAAGATCCTGACCGCCGGAGGCATAGATTCCCACATCCACTTCATCTCGCCGCAGCAGGTGGATCACGCGTTGGCGTCAGGCATCACCACCATGATCGGGGACGGGACCCGCGACCGGCACGAACGCCACGACCTGCACGCCCGGAGCCTGGAACATCGCCCGCATGCTCCAGGCGGTCGAGAACCTGCCGCTGAACTTCGGTATCCTCGGCAAGGGCAACTCCTCGAACCCGGAGGCGCTGCGCGAGCAGGTACACGCCGGAGCCTGCGGCCTCAAGCTGCACGAGGACTGGGGAACGACCCCGCAGGCCATAAGGACGTGTCTCGATGTAGCAGAGGAATGCGACGTTCAAGTGGCGATCCACACCGACACCTTGAACGAGGCCGGTTTCCTGGAAGATACAGTCGCCGTGTTCGAGAACCAGACCATCCACACCTACCACACCGTGAACGAGCACCTCGACATGCTCATGGTCTGCCACCACCTGAGCCGCGAGGTCCCGGAGGACGTGTCGTTCGCCGAGAGCCACATCCGGGCCGAGACCATCGCCGCCGAGGACGCGCTGCACGATATCGGGGCGCTCTCGATGATGTCCAGCGACTCGCAGGCGATGGGCCGGGTCGGGGAGGTCTGGATGCGCACTTTCCAGACGGCGAGCAAGATGAAGACGCAGCGTGGACCGCTGCCGGAAGACTCCGAGAGGCACGACAACCACCGTGTCAGGCGATATCTGGCGAAGCTCACAATCAACCCGGCGATCACACACGGCATGGCGGAGCATATCGGCTCCGTCGAGACCGGGAAACTGGTGGACCTCGTTCTGTGGAACCCGGCCTTCTTCGGCGTGAAGCCGGAGATCATGGTGAAAGGCGGCCTCATAGCCCACGCCCAGATGGGCGACCCGAACGCCTCCATCCCGACGCCCGAGCCGGTCTTCGGACGTCCGATGTTCGGCACGTTCGGTTCAGCGCCAGCCGCTACGAGCCTCAGTTCGGCGCGCCCAACACCGAGAACCGCGACGCGGAGCCAGTAACGGGCTGGTGGACAGACTGAAGCCGCGGGCTCTTGGATTCCGTCCTTGTTGAACGCGCCAGCTTGTCGAAAAAGAGGCCTACGTTCGAGCCGGGAAAGCGTCCATAGCTTTGATCTCGGTTCGGGTGATCGATACTATTGCATGGTGGACGAGTCACGCTTGCTGGAGAAAATCTCCCGCGTACTCGACGGCGAGGGAGATCGCATGCGAAAGGCGGCCTGCGTCGCGGAGGTGATCCGCCAGCCTGGCGCTTACCGGCGGGTAGGCATCTACGAGGCAACTGAAGAGGAGATCGTAAACCTCGCTTTCGACGCCCCCGGAGCGCCGGACCATCCCCGCTTCCCCGTAACCCAGGGCCTGAGCGGCTCGGCCGTCGCCTCGGGAAAGCACGTGGTTGGCGATGTGAGGGAAGATCCCCGCTATCTCACGGCCGACGGCGGCATCCGCTCTGAGATCATCGTCTCGGTCGCGGGCTACGCGGGACGGGAGGTCGTTGGCACCATCGACGTCGAGAGCGAGCAGTTGGACGCCCTCCCAACCGCTCCGGCCTGGTCCGCGAGTCCATGAAGTATTTGAGAACCGTCAGTCGTTCGCGCATTACCGATAGCGCCCGTGCCAGGGACCGGATGATCTGCGATGGATAGACTGAGCGAGAGTACGGCTGGACAGTTGCGCGAAAAAGTGGATGAAATCTACCGCTTCGACTCGCGCCGGGTCTTCGCCACCCTGATCCGGCTGCTCGGCGACTTCGACCTCGCCGAGGACGCGCTGCACAACGCCTTCGCGGCGGCGCTGGAGCAATGGCCGAAGGACGGCGTGCCATCCAACCCCCGGGCGTGGCTCGTCTCGGTCGGCCGCTTCAAGGCCATCGACGCCCTGCGCCGTCGTGCCAGGTTTGACGCGGCGCTAGTGGAACTCGCCGACAGGCTGGACTCCGACGCCGGCGACCCCGTAACACAGGACGGCGAAGGCATGCAGGACGATCAGCTGCGGCTGATCTTTACCTGCTGCCACCCGGCCCTCCCCCCAGAAGCGCAGACCGCGCTCACGCTGCGTGAGGTCTGCGGCTTGGCCACCGAAGATATCACGCGCGCATTTCTCGTCCCTCCGCCAACGCTGGCCCAGCGCATCGTGCGCGCCAAGGCGAAGATCCGCGACGAGCGCATCTCCTATCGGGTGCCGTCGCGGGACGAGCTGCCCGACCGTCTGGAAGGCGTGCTGCGCGTGATCTACCTGGTCTTCAACGAGGGGTATTACGCCTCGGCTGGCGGCTCGCTGACGCGGCCTAATCTCTCCGGCGAGGCGATCCGACTCGGGCGCCTGCTGGTCGCGTTATTGCCGGAGGCGGAGCCGGAGCCCGAGGCGGTGGGCCTCCTCGCGCTGATGGTGCTGCAAGACTCGCGCCAGGCGGCGCGCACCTCGCCCGAAGGCGACCTGATCCTGCTGGAGGACCAGGACCGCTCGCTCTGGGACCGACAGCAAATCGCGGAGGGGACAGTGCTGGTGAGGCGGACGCTGTCGTTGGGCCGGTTCGGCACTTACACCATCCAGGCGGCCATCGCGGCGGTGCACGCGCAGGCGCCAAGCGTCGCCGCGACGGACTGGCCCCAAATCGTCGACCTCTACGATCTACTGATGCGAGTAGTCCCTTTCCCAGTCATCGAACTGAACCGCGCCGTGGCGGTGGCGATGTGGGATGGGCCGGAGGCGGGGCTCGTCCTGGTCGACGGTATCCTGGATCGCGGCGACCTCGCTGGCTACCACCTGGCCCACGCGGCGCGGGCCGACCTCTGTCGTCGGCTGGGAAGGACGGCGGAGGCCAAAGCTTCCTATGAACGTGCCCTCGGCCTCGCCGAGCAGGAGCCGCAGCGGCGCTCCCTCGCGCGACGGCTGGCCGCACTGTCCGCCTGATCCGGCGCTCCCGGAGCGTTTTGGAAGTTTTCCAAACTTTTTGGATCCGTTGTCGATTCTGGACCCCGCCGAACGACTACTTGATGTAAGCGATAGAAAGCAAAGTCCCCAACAACGGGAGGAGAGACAGTGCGATTCCTAATAATGCACAAGAGCAACGAGGAAAACGAGGCTGGCGTCCCGCCGAGTAGGGAGCTCATGGAGGGGATGGGCAAGTTGATGGAGGAGTCGGCGCGGGCCGGCGTGCTACTCGCGGCCGAGGGGGTTCACCCGAGTTCCAGGGTGCGCGCCTCAGCTTCTCCGGGAGGAAGCGCACCGTGACCGATGGCCCCTTCGCCGAGGCGAAGGAACTGATCGCCGGCTTCGCGGTCGTCCAGGTGGAATCCAAGGACGAGGCGATCGAGTGGGCCACGCGCTTCGCCGACGTGATTGGCGACGTGGAGATTGAGGTCCGCCAGGTGATCGAACTCTCCGACTTCGTCCCCGAGAACGCTCCCCCAGAGACCGGCGTGCGCGAGGGCCGGACGGGCACCCCGCTGGCCGAAACCGACCCTACGAACGAAGGAGGCTCGAAGTGAGGAAAGTGGTGGCGGCGGAGCACGTGTCGCTGGATGGCGTGATGGAGGCGCCGGAAAGGTGGCATTTCGCGTACGACAACGACGAAATCAACCAGGCGATCGGGGCGGGCTTCGCGGCTTCGGACGCCTTGCTGACGCCTTGCTCATGGGCCGCGTCCTCTACGATGAGTGGGCGGCGTACTGGTCGCAGCAGGACCCCCGGAGCAGAACCCGTTCGCCGCGCTGATGAACGGCTATCCCAAGTACGTAGTCTCGACGACACTGGAAGTACCCCTTGAGTGGCAGAACTCGACGCTGATCAAGGGCGACGAATTCGCGGAGGGCATCTCTGATCTCAAGCGGCAGCCCGGCAAGGACATCGTGGTCTCCGGCAGCGGTACCCTCGTCCGGTCGCTGCTTCAGCACGGCCTGCTCGACGAACTCAGGATGTTTGTCCACCCCTTGCTCTTGGGCAGCGGAAGGCGCCTCTTCGAGGAGGAAGAGGCGCGAACGGCGCTGGAGCTCGTGGACTCGAAGACGTTCGCCACGGGCGTAGTCGACCTCACCTACCGGCCAGCCAGCGGGTAGTAAAGCACTACAAGGCCCCCGAGGTGCTCCTCGCAGGCACCTCGGGAGGCGACACTTCAGGCGCGGCGCATCTGGATCGAGTGCACGAACGGAAAGGAACTTTCATGGAACAGGTAACTTCAAGTGACGGCACGAAGATTGCGTTCGACCGGTCGGGCGAAGGACCGCCGGTCATCCTGGTAGGCGGCGCGTTCAATACCCGATCGTTCGGACCAAACGAGGGGCTGTCCTCACTCCTGGCGGAGCACTTCACGGTGATCAACTACGATCGCCGGGGACGAGGTGACAGCGGCGACACCGCACCTTACTCGGTAGAGCGGGAGGTCGAGGACATCCAGGCCCTCATCGAGGTGGTTGGTGGTTCGGCGCATGTCTTTGGCATCTCCTCCGGCGCGGCACTCGCGCTCGAGACGGCGAACCGCGGCCTGAGCATAGAGAAGCTGGCGTTGTACGAGGCACCGTTCGTCGTCGACGACAGCCGTCCCCCGGTCCCGAACGACTACCTGGAGCGGCTGGAAGAACTGGTGGCATCGGGTCGCCGGAGCGATGCGGTCAGGCTGTTCATGAGGGAAGGGGTGGGCATCCCCGCCGTGTTCGTCGTCATGATGCGGTTCATGCCGGCGTGGTCGAAGCTCAAGGCGGTCGCGCACACGGTGGTCTACGACGCCGCCATCGTGGACGACTACCAAAAAGGCCACCCGTTGCCGGACGGGCGGTGGGCCTCCGTCACGGCGCCCACGCTCGTGGCGGTCGGCGGGAAGAGCCCCGCCTGGATGCGCCACGCGATGCAGGCGCTCGCGGACGTGCTTCCTAACGCGAGGCACCGCACCCTGGAAGGCCAGACGCACATCGTGAAGCCACAAGCCCTTGCCCCCGTGCTGATGGAGTTCTTCGAGGGCCGAAACGGCACCCTCTGAGCGAACGGAAACCGGAGAGGGAGGACCTCATGAATTCGACGAGCCCGACCTCCGACGCGATCACGAGGGCGCTGCTGGCTTGCACCCTCGTCGCCGGTCCCCTGTACGTGGTCGTGGGCGCGATCGAGGCGCTCGTCCGCCCCGGGTTCGACCCCACCCGCCACGACCTGAGCCTGCTCGCCAACGGGAAGTGGGGGTGGATCCACATCACCCTCCTCGTGCTGACCGGCCTGTTGACCGTGGCGGGCGCGGTCGGGATGCGGCGGGCGCTGCGCGGCAGCCGGGGAGGGACCTGGGGGCCGCTGCTGCTCGGTCTCTACGGCGTGGGCCTGATCGGCGCCGGGGTCTTCGTAGCAGACCCGATGAATGGGTTCCCGCCCGGGACACCGGCGGATGCCAACGCCGTGAGCTGGCACGGCATTCTGCACTTCGTCTGCGGAGGGATAGGGTTCCTCGGGTTGATCGCGGCATGCTTTGTGTTCACCCGACGGTTCGCCGCCCTCGGAGAGCGGGGATGGGCGATGTTCTCCGGGGCAACCGGCGTGCTCTACTTCGCCGCATTCTTCGGGATCGCCTCGGGCTCCCAGCAAGGCGGGGCCGTCCTTACCTTCGTCGTGCTGGCCTTCATTGCCACGGTGGTGCTCGGCTGGGCGTGGGTCTCGGCGCTGTCGTCCCGGATGAGGGGCTGGCTGCCCAGCGAGTAGTGGGAAGCACACCAGAAAACCTTGTCGTGAGGACGACACCAGAGTCCTCGCAACAGGGCACCGTGAAACCGAAATACTTCTCACCGACACTTCGGCCCTTCGCTGTTGGAATTACCAATCTTCCCACGGCTCTCGAAGGTAAACTGGATACTCGGGGTAGAGTGTCTGCGTGTTCGCTACACGAGGAGGTCGAGACTGTGGCGCGTATAGAGGGTGCCAACCCGACGAAGACTCCGAAACCGATAAAGGCCGTGCTGGAGGCGCAGGTGAAGAAATGGGGCGGGCCTCTCCTGAACCACCTGCTCTACGCTCGGAGACCAACGATCTTTCGAGGCGCACGGGGGATGTGGGGCGGGCTGGAGGCTTCCGGGTTGCTGAACCCCGCGCTGGTCGCGCTCATCAACCGCAGGGTGGCTGCGCTCAACGGCTGCGAGTTTTGACAGGACATTAACGCTGCCGTGAGCAGCGAGTTGGGAGTTTCGGACGAGAAGATCCTCGCCCTTGAGGACTACGCGGAGAGTCCTCTCTACGACGAGCGGGAGAAGGCAGCCCTGGAGTACGCCGACGCCATGACCCTCTCCGACAGGGACGTGGATGACGAGCTTTTCGCGCGGGTGCGAGGCTACTTCGATGACGAGGCGCTCGTCGAGTTAACGGCGACTATCGCGTGGGAGAACTCATCGAGCAAGTTCAATCGGGCTCTGCGGGTTCCATCGCAGGGGCTCTGGGATTAGGTGCGGAAGAGAAAAGAAGGTGGGTAACTTGGAAGCTCTGAGGCTCGGGATCGGGGGTCGGGTCGAGGAAGACCGCCCTTGTGGCGGAGCTGTGCCGCCGCATGGGGGAGGATCTTTCCATCGCAGCCGTCACCAACGACATCTTCACCCGCGAGGACGCGGAGTTTCTGCAGAGGACCGCCGTGCTGCCCGAAGGAAGGGTCGTCGGCGTCGAGACGGGAGGATGCCCGCGCACTGCTATTCGGGACGACGTCTCGATGTACCTTCAGGCCGTCGAGGCGATGGAGCGCGAGTTCCCTGACCTCGACCTGATCTTCGTCGAGAGTGGCGGGGACAACCTGGCTGCCTCGTTCTCCCCTGAGCTGGTACACGCCTCCATCTACGTGATCGACGTGGCCGGCGGCGACAAGGTGCCACGCAAAGGCGGATCCGGCGTCACCCGCTCTGAGTTGCTCGTCATCAACAAGACCGACCTCGCGCCGCTCGTCGGTGCCGACCTCTCGGTGATGGACCAGGACGCGGCGCTCTGCGCGGCGACGCCCCGACGCTCTTTACCTCCGTGTTGCACGGTGACGGGAGGGAGGCCGTCATGGACTGGGTGTGTGGGGTTGTCGAGCGCCGTGACTGGACGCCCGCAACGTCATCCGCGAGACCGGACCATCACCACGATCATCCACACCCGCACTAGGGCGCCGGGACACCTTGTTCCTCGCGCTACGCCACTTTCTCATCCCAGTCGATACGGTAGTCGTGCATCCATGCCATCGACCGGTCACCGCCGCTGGCGGCGCGTTTGAGAAATACAGGCATCATGAGGTCGCGCAGAATCCTGGCGATAGGCCCCGCAGCCTTGCTGTTGCTGGTCCTGGCCCCGGCAGCGACTATGCGCTCCACGCGCTCGCGCCGTAACCTTTCGTAGGCTGCGAACGCCTGAGGTGTGTTCGGGAAGTCGCGCAGACATCTAGCCAGCACGATAGCGTCCTCGATGGCCATGGAGGCTCCTTGGCCGGAGGAAGGCGCCGTGGCGTGCGCCGCGTCCCCGATAACGATCATCGATCCCCTGTGCCAGGTCGGGACGGAGGGAAGATCGTAGGTGGCCCAGCCAGCGAGTTCACCGGGGGTGGCGCGGATGATCTCGGTGGCCGGGGTGTCGTCTCCGTCGAAGAGGCCGATCAACAGTTCTCTCCATTGCTCTGTCGTCATCGCGGCGAGCTCCGCCCTGTCGGGCTCGCCGGCGCGGGGCGGATTGGCAAACCACCAGACTTCGCCTGACGGATGAACGGCGTAGCCGAAGAACGCGCGTTTACCGAAGACCATCCGAAACGTACCAGGCTCGGCCGGGATGCGTACATTCCGGGCATATCCGCCGATGTTGAGAACGGGGATGTAGCGGGCTTCCGAGGCTTTCGGGTCGATGATTCGTCGGGTGCGCGAGTGGATGCCGTCAGCGCCGATGAGCAGATCTCCCGTGGCCTCCGTCCCGTCCTCGAACCGCGTTGTGACGCCGCCATCCGGCGTAGTCTCGGCGTCGAGGAGACGCTTTCCGTACTCGACGCGAACTCCGCGACGGATCGCCTCGTCGCGCAGCGCCCGGTAGAGGTTGGCGCGCTTGAGGGTGTGGCTGACCGCGCTGTCCGGCAGCGTCCCACCGTTGGGGACTTCGCCGAGGTGCTTGCCCGTGCCGCTCTGGAACGACATGCGCGGGGTGGGAAAGCCTTCGGCTGGTACCAGGTGTTCGGCGTCGATGGCGCGCAGGGCGTCGAGGCCGTTGCTGGCGAAGGTGAGGAAGGTGCCAGCGCCGTCTGCGCCGCTGGAATACGCTTCGTAGATCACGGAGTCTATCCCGGCACGCTGCAGCGCCATTGCGGCTACGGGACCGGCCACGCCGCCACCGATGATCAGGGCTTTCCGACTGCGTCCTGCTGAAGTGTGCTGGTCACTCATGGGCTGCCTCCTTTTCCCGTCCGAGGGCTTTCCACAGGAGGTCCGTGAACGCCCAAAGGAGAAAACCCCGGAAGCTATCGATGGGGCGTACGCGGCTGTTGTGGAACGCGGCGAAGCGCCATTCTTCGTCGCGCTTTACGGCGACGAGTGTCTGGAGGGAGTGCCGTTCCGGCGATGGTTTTGTCTTGCCGCGCATGATCGTGTCTCCCGTAGCGTGGACCAGGGCCACATCCGGGTGTGGGAACTCGATGCTCAATATTCTGCCAGTGAGGCGCGTGCCCTTGAGCCATTTGTCGAAGAGTTGCTGGTGGGAAGCGGAGATCTCATCTCTGCCCTTCGTGCGCGAGCCGTCGAAGGAGACGTAGTCGGCGTCCTCGGTGAAGCGGGAGCCGTATGCTTCGCCATCACCCCTGCCCCAGTCTTCGAGCAGGTCCTCGAAGAGGGTGCGTATCTTCGTTTCGTCGGTCTGGTGGTACGTGGTGGATTCGCGTTCCATCGGGTCGGAAGATCCTTTCTGGCTGTGGCCAGCGATCATTGGCGAACGCACGCCGGCTGTCTCTACCGCGGAGCTTCGACCTGCTATCCTTGAGATTGCGTGTCTCGGGTAACGGTCTTGCCCACGCGGGCCTACTACTCGGGATTCTGGCCCCCGACGTGAGGTGTTGCAGCATCTCACGCCGGGGCCATCGCTAGGTCAGATCATCAGCCCTCCTCTACCCGGAACACGGGACACCGGGACGCCAGAGCCTCGAACTCTTCCGGGGTACCAGAGATACCGTAGAGTTGCCGGAAGTACTGGACACCACGCGGCACCTTGCGCGGGAACTCCCGCAAGACAGGTGCGCGCTCCTGGAGCGGCAACTCGATGAGGTTTATACGCTCCTGCTTGCGACCGCGCGCCAGGATTCCCCACCCTGCGATTCGCGCGTTCTTCACCCAGTCCGCCCTTTCGAGGCCGGCGATGATGTAGCGTTCTCCGTTCACAGTCAGCGGCGAAACCGGGATCGCACGCAGCTTGCCGCTCTTGCGGCCCGGTACCGAGAGCACTCTCATGGTGCCGATCACCACCCCGCGACGCTGCAAGGCCACGATCACAGGATTGGCGAGCTTGAGCCACCAGGGTAGTCTGGCTTCCTCAGGCATCGTTCTCTTCTCCACCCTTGCCGGTGCTCATCGGGCTCTGCTCCGAATGAATGGCGCGCCACTCCGTCAGGTTGCCCAGCTCTCCGGCCTCAATCTCCTCTACAAGCTTGCGCACCCATCCCAGTTCAGCCTCTCGCAGCATCAACTCGTGCTCCGACTCTATGACGAAAAGCCGGGGAAGCTTCCACTGCTCCATGGTAGCCTCCAGACTGGACCTCATCTCCCCGGTTTCTTCTTCCAGATGCCGCACCCGCTCCTCCAGTAGCGCGACAGCCTCCTCGGGAGGAAGCCCGGGCAAGAACGAGAGCCCGGCCGCAAACTGCGTGTACTCCTTGACCGGCTCCCTCAAAAGCTCGCGCAACCAGGTACGGAATTCTTCGCGGCCCGCGTCTGTGATCCCATAAACCGTCCGCTCCGGACGCCGCCCCTCGCGCACCGTCTCCCTCGGTACGATGAGTCCCTCACGCTCCATTGCCACCACCACCGAGTACAGCGAACTGTACCTAAGCCTCACCGTCTCGTGCTTGCCCCGCTCGCGCATCAAAGTAACCATCTCGTAAGGGTACATCGGACGCTCAAAGAGGAGCGCCATCACCGCCAACGCCAGCGGGTTGGACACTTTTCTCTTCGAGACCACTGCTCACTCCTTAGTCGAGATAGTTTAGTCGAAAATGACTATATATGCGCTTCGCCTCGTTGTCAAGCGTGGTTGAGGGCGATCTATACAATGGTTCGAAGATGAAAGAAGGCGCGTCAATAGTTGGGGAACTTCCCGAACATGGACAGACGGGACATCGCGGCGGGCTCAGGCTCTCCTTCGGGAGGCGAGGTGAAAGAACCGTTCTTGGAGAACGTTTCGCCTCGGCGCCTTTCGGCGTGGTGCGGGCGAACTACCCAGACGGCTCAGGGATGGCGGAGGTCCAGATCACCAACCCCTCAGGCGGCATCCTCGGCGGCGACCACCTGGAGATGGACGTTGCCGTGGCTCCGGATGCGTCTGCCACCGTCATCACCCAGGCTGCAAACAAAGCATACCGGGGCGCGGAGTCCTCACAGCAAGCCATCTTTCGCGTGGAGGGCGGGGCGTTCCTCGAGTACCTGCCGCACCACCTGATCCCTTATCCGGGATCGGACTACCGACAGAGGGCAGTCTTACATCTCGCCCCGGAAGCCACTCTCATCACCTGGGACGCTTTTGCCGCCGGTCGCGTGGCGCGTGGCGAGAGGTTCGCGTTCACCCGTCTCCGCAGCCGGACGGGAGATCCACAGGGGTGGCGTACCGGAAGCTATAGACGGTTTCGACCTTCCCGGTGGCTCCGAGCCTTTTGGCGGTTACTCGTACTCGGCTGTGGCATACGTCCTTGCCACGCGAGACCTCGGGCCGCTCGCGGAGAATCTGCATCGTCGTCTCGGTGGTATATCCGGCACGCTCGCCTCGGCCAGCGTACCCGCTCCGGGCCTGTGCGTGGTACGGGTACTGGCGGACGATGCACCCGCACTGTACCGTGCCCTTAACCTCGTCAGAGATACCGCGCGTGAAATTCTAGGGCTGCCGGTCCCGGCGCGCGGTTTGGTGAGCGCCGGTAGAATTCCCGGTATGGAAGTACGAGCGAGGATGAGCGGAGAACGGCACATCGCGCCGGCCGCAGCATGGGTCGCGGCGTTCGTCGTGTGCATCTTCGGGGATGCGATGCTCGGCCGATGGGTGCTCACCCCGCTGTTCGTGGCGGCTTTCTACGGCGGTATGATCGTCATAGACCTCCTGACCTACCCGATGCTCTCTTTCTGGCGCGGATGGCTGCGGCGGCGTGGCCTGCTCGCGTGGTATCTCGTCGAGGTGGTCGGACTCTGGGGCGGAACGACGCTTGTCCTCTTCCTACTCTCTCCGGTCTGGCTGGGATGGAACTGGGGCGGAGCACTGCCGCTCCGGGTGCTCGGAGGCGTGGTACTGGTTCTCTCCGTAGCCGTGGGGGCTTGGGCCTGCGCCAGGATGGGCTGGGCGAGGCTGCTGTTCGCCGGTGCGCTCTTCCCGCCGGGAGCCGGAGCTGAGGAGAATCGTGTTCCGCAGCGGCTGGTGGTCGAGGGACCGTATCGCTACGTGCGGAACCCCCTCTACGTCACGGACTTCTCCCTGATCGTGGGTACGGCCCTTCTCTGCGGGAGCTGGGCGCTCGTCCTGCTCGCCGCGCTGTACCTGCTGCAACTCGTCCTTCAGCTTCCGCTCGAAGAACGCGAGCTGCGTCAGCGTTTCGGAGAGCCTTATCGGCGCTACTGCCGCCTCGTGCCCCGTTTCGTCCCGAAGCTGCGTCCCGTGCGGCAGCGTGACCTCGATGTCTGAGAACATAAGCGGCTGGACCTCAGATTTGTCCAAACGTTTCCCGGGACACTACGAGACTCTACGGGGAGTAGTCAGGCAGAGGCTCGTATTCCGTCAGCTCGGCGAACACCTCGAAGGATCTCCGGCACGAATCTGTGATGTCGGTGGGGGAGTGGGACATCAGGCGATTCCTCTGGCCAGGCTCGGATACGAGATGACCATCCTCGACTCGTCGGAGGAAATGCTGCAAAGAGCGCGGGACGCTCTCGCGTCGGAGAATGGGTCCGTGAGAGAGCGGGTTCGTCTGGTTCGCGGAACAGGCGAGGATGCGCCGCGTATCCTGGAGGGAGAAACTTTCGACGCAGTGCTATGTCATGGGGTGCTCCCGTACCTCGAAGATCCCGAGCCGCTCGTCCGGGCTCTGACGGAGATCTCGCGTCCAGGAGCAGTCGTCTCCGTTCTGACAAAGAACGCTGAGGCACTGGCGATGAGGCCCGCTCTCGAAGGCCGTTACCGGGACGCACTGTCTGCGTTCGACTCGGATCGGGATACCGGCGGTCTGAGAGTCGTGACAAGGGGATATACGATACTTTCCCTCTTAGGGATGCTCAAAGAGAACGGCGTCGAGCCGATTCAATGGTACGGGATCAGGGTGTTCACCGATCATCTCGGCGATCAGCGTCCCGGTCCCGATTTGACTGACGTACTTGAGGCGGAGTGGGAAGCTGGCCTGAGAGACCCATACAGACGAGTGGCTCGTCTGATACATCTGATCGGACGCAAACGCTGAGAGATTCGTCCGGTGGATTTCGGGGATGATATCCGGCGAACCTGACGTAGACTGACAGCGCACCCAGAGGCGATGGCTACGGCGAGGAAGGTGGCGATGCCGGTCAGGCAGGTTCCCGAAGGTTTCCATACGGTGACGCCGTACGTGATGATCCGGGAAGCCGCAGGCGCCATTGAGTTCTACAAAGAGGCGTTCGGGGCGAGGGAGACGTTTCGTTGGGCGGACCCGGACGGCCGCATCCGGCATGCGGAGATCGTGATAGGAGACTCTCCTCTCATGCTCACCGAAGAGTCGCCGGAGTCAGGCATGAGTGGCCCGCAATCACTCGGCAGCTCGCCGGTGCACATATTCATCTACGTCGAGGACGGAGACGCTTTGTTCGACCAAGCCATCGCCGCCGGCGCGAGCGAACTCATGTCGATGGAAGACCAGCGGGACGGAGACCGCCGTGGGGGGCTAACGGATCCGTTCGGACACGTCTGGTGGATCGCAACCCAGATCGAAGACATCTCCCGCGAGGAGATCCAGAGACGCTACGATGATCTCACGGATCAGTAGTCGCTCGGGGCCTGCGGGCCAGCACGATGAGGTGATCGCTCACCGATGTGAATGGCTCCCCATCGAACCCACCGTAGACCGTCTCTATTTCGAAGCCGCACGCGCGCAGCATTAGCATCAGCTCGTCGCGGTTGGTCACGCGGATGCTGAGGTCGTGCGTCCGTTTCTCCTCAAGCATCTCGTCAGCCCCATAGAGTTCGTAGAACAATCGCATAGAGAGTAGCTGCGACGCTGGATCGTAGCGGGAGACGGAGAAGCGTTCGAGCCTGCCGTTCGGCGTCTCGCGGGTGAAGTCGTGGCGCAGAGGTGGGCCGCCGGGCGGGTCTGCGAGCTCCTCCGGCGAGAATGCCGATACCTCGATCCCGAGTATGCTGTCGGGTTCGAGGTGTTCCCGCGCATTGCGTAGGAACGTGAACGCTTCTTCCACGCTCGTCAGGCACAGGAACGAGTTGAAGGCGCACA